>NZ_JBSFJX010000053.1:0-53221 GCF_053598275.1 Streptomyces sp. NPDC001156
GCGACCGCGAGGCCGTCTGTCCCCGTGCCTGCGGGCACGGGGCGCGTCCGTCTGTGGGCCTGCGGGCACGAGGTGCCGTCTGTCTGTGTGCCTGTGCGACCGCGAGGCCGTCTGTCCCCGTGCCTGCGGGCACGGGGCGCGTCCGTCTGTGGGCCTGCGGGCACGAGGTGCCGTCTGTCTGTGTGCCTGTACGACCGCGAGGCCGTCTGTCCCCGTGCCTGCGGGCACGTGGCGCGTCCGTCGCGGCCCGAGGTACCGAACGGCCCCCGAACACAAGCCCGCCCGCTCACCCCGTCCACAGGCCCGCAAGCCCGCCCTTCAGCCCCGGCCACAGGCCCGCAAGCCCGCGCAGCCACCCCGCCCACAGGCCCACACGACCGCGCCGTCACCCCGGCTGGCGGCCGTGTGCCCGAGGGCTCACCGGCCCGTACGTCCACTCGCCCGGCCGTGGGGCGCCGGGCCCGGGCAAACCCATGCGCGGGCATCGGGGCTCGCGCCATAGGATTGGGCCCAAACCACACACACTCACCCCAGAGGATCGCTGCATGCCTGGCATCACGCGCGAGGAGGTCGCCCACCTCGCCCGGCTGGCGCGTCTGGAGCTGAAGCCCGAAGAGCTCGACCACTTCGCAGGCCAGCTCGGCGACATCATCGGCGCGGTCGCCCGCGTCGCCGAGGTCGCCGACCAAGACGTACCGCCGACCTCCCACCCGCTGCCGCTGACCAATGTCATGCGAGCGGACGAGGTCCGTCCGTCGCTCACCCCCGAGCAGGCGCTGTCCGGTGCCCCGGCCCAGGAACAGCAGCGTTTCAAGGTGCCGCAGATCCTGGGGGAGGAGTAGCCCGTCATGACGGACAAGAACAGCATCATCCGGCTCACGGCAGCCGAGACCGCCGAGAAGATCGCCTCCGGTGAGCTCACCGCCGTAGAGGTCACCGAGGCCCACCTGGCCCGTATCGACGCCGTGGACGAGAAGGTGCACGCCTTCCTGCACGTCGACCGCGAGGGTGCGCTGGCGCAGGCCCGCGCCGTCGACGAGAAGCGGGAGCGCGGTGAGAAGCTCGGCCCGCTCGCGGGTGTGCCGCTCGCGCTCAAGGACATCTTCACCACCAAGGGCGTGCCCACTACCGTCGGATCCAAGATCCTCGAGGGCTGGATCCCGCCGTACGACGCGACGCTCACCAAGCGCCTCAAGGACGCCGACGTCGTCATCCTCGGCAAGACCAACATGGACGAGTTCGCCATGGGGTCGTCGACGGAGAACAGCGCCTACGGGCCCACCGGCAACCCGTGGGACCTCACGCGTATCCCCGGCGGCTCCGGCGGCGGGTCGAGCGCCGCGCTCGCCTCCTTCCAGGCCCCGCTCGCCATCGGCACGGACACTGGCGGCTCCATCCGCCAGCCCGCCTCCGTCACCGGCACGGTCGGCGTCAAGCCGACCTACGGCGGGGTGTCCCGTTACGGCATGGTCGCTTTCTCCAGCTCCCTCGACCAGGGCGGGCCCTGTGCCCGTACGGTCCTGGACGCGGCGCTGCTGCACGAGGTGATCGCCGGGCACGACCCGCTCGACTCCACGTCGATCGACGCGCCCGTCCCGCCGGTGGTCGAGGCCGCCCGCAACGGCAGCGTCGCCGGCATGCGCGTCGGCGTCGTCAAGCAGTTCCGCGGCGAGGGCTACCAGGCCGGTGTCATCCAGCGGTTCGACGAGTCCGTCGAGCTGCTGAAGGAGCTGGGCGCCGAGATCGTCGAGCTGGACTGCCCGTCCTTCGACCTCGCCCTGTCGGCGTACTACCTGATCGCGCCGTCCGAGTGCTCGTCCAACCTCGCCCGCTTCGACGGCCTGCGCTACGGCCTGCGGACCGGCGACGACGGCACGCGCTCCGCCGAGGACGTCACCTCCCTCACCCGTGAGGCGGGCTTCGGCGCCGAGGTGAAGCGTCGCGTCATGCTCGGCACGTACGCCCTGTCGAGCGGCTACTACGACGCGTACTACGGCTCCGCCCAGAAGGTCCGCACGCTCATCACCCGGGACTTCGAGAAGGCTTTCGAGCAGGTCGACGTGATCGTCTCCCCGACGACCCCGACGACCGCCTTCGCGATCGGTGAGCGCGCCGACGACCCGATGGCGATGTACCTGGCCGACCTGTGCACCATCCCGACCAACCTGGCGGGCAACGCCGCCATGTCGCTGCCCTGCGGTCTCGCGCCAGAGGACAACCTCCCGGTGGGTCTGCAGATCATCGCCCCGGCGATGAAGGACGAACGCCTCTACAAGGTCGGCGCCGCCGTCGAGGCCGCCTTCGTGGAAAAGTGGGGGCACCCGCTTCTCGAGGAGGCTCCGTCGCTGTGAGTAAGGCGCTGTCCAAGGCCAAGGGCTTCAAGAAGTCCAAGTCCGGTATGTACCTGTCCATGGCCACCACCGCGTTCGGCGCGTTCGGTGTCGCGAAGCAGGCCAAGAAGGCCCGCCTCGAGCACGACACGCTGCGCCTGATCGACGCGGCCGTGTCCGCCGCCGCCATCGTCACCGGCCTCGCGATCCTCTACCGCGAGCTGAAGCGGCTGGGCGACGACGACGTCCTGCTGGGCTGAGAGGGAAGTTTCACCGTGACCACCACGACCGACCTGGTGTCGTACGAGGACGCGTTGGCGTCGTACGACCCCGTCATGGGCCTCGAGGTCCATGTCGAACTCGGCACCAAGACCAAGATGTTCTGCGGCTGCTCCACGGCGCTCGGCGCCGAGCCGAACTCGCAGACCTGCCCCACCTGCCTCGGCCTGCCCGGCGCGCTCCCCGTCGTCAACACGATCGGCGTGGAGTCCGCGATCCGGATCGGTCTCGCGCTGAACTGCGAGATCGCCGAGTGGTGTCGCTTCGCCCGGAAGAACTACTTCTATCCGGATATGCCGAAGAACTTCCAGACCTCCCAGTACGACGAGCCCATCGCCTTCAACGGCTACCTCGACGTGCAGCTGGAGGACGGCGAGACCTTCCGCGTGGAGATCGAGCGCGCCCACATGGAGGAGGACACCGGCAAGTCGACTCACGTCGGCGGTGCCACCGGCCGCATCCACGGCGCGTCCCACTCCCTGCTGGACTACAACCGGGCCGGCATCCCGCTGATCGAGATCGTCACCAAGCCGATCGTCGGCGCCGGCGAGCGCGCCCCCGAAGTGGCGAAGGCGTACGTCCGCGAGCTGCGCGAACTCATCCGGGCGCTCGGCGTGTCCGAGGCCCGTATGGAGATGGGCCAGATGCGTTGCGACGTGAACCTGTCGCTGATGCCCAAGGACGCCGACAAGTTCGGCACCCGCTCGGAGACGAAGAATGTCAACTCGCTGCGGTCCGTGGAGCGCGCGGCCCGCTTCGAGATCCAGCGCCACGCCGCCGTCCTCAACAGTGGCGGCACGGTGATCCAGGAGACCCGCCACTTCCACGAGGACACCGGTTCGACGACCTCGGGCCGCACCAAGGAAGAGGCCGAGGACTACCGCTACTTCCCCGAGCCGGATCTGGTGCCCGTCGCACCTCCGCGCGAGTGGGTGGAGGAGCTGCGCGCCGCGCTGCCGGAGCTGCCCCTGGTGCGCCGCACCCGGCTGCTCGAGGAGTGGGGGATCTCCGCCACCGACATGCAGGCGATCCTGAACGCGGGTGCGCTGGACCCGATCGTCGCCACCATCGAGGCGGGCGCCGACTCGGCCTCCGCCCGCAAGTGGTGGATGGGCGAGCTCGCCCGGCACGCCAACGAGTCGGGCAAGGGCCTGGACGAGCTGTCCATCACACCGGAGCAGGTGGCCCGCGTCACCAAGCTCGTCTCCTCCGGTGACCTCAACGACAAGCTGGCCCGCCAGGTCATCGAGGGCGTCCTCGCGGGCGAGGGCACGCCGGACGAGGTCGTCGACAAGCGCGGTCTGAAGGTCGTCTCCGACGAGGGCGCCCTGACCACCGCCGTCGAGGAGGCCATCGCAGGCAACCCGGCCATCGCGGACAAGATCCGCGGCGGCAAGGTGGCCGCGGCCGGCGCGCTGGTCGGCGCCGTGATGAAGGCCACCCGTGGCCAGGCCGACGCCGCTCGCGTCAAGGAGCTGATCCTCGAGAAGCTGGGTGTCAGCGAGGGCTGAGAAACTGCCGCAGAACAATTGTCAGGGGCGGTCCATCGGGAGATGGGCCGCCTCTGTGCTGTTCAGCGAAATAAGCCGTTTAGCAAAACCTTATATAGCAACAGAATGGAAGAGTTTGTTCCTGTGAATTGGGTCGCATCCCTGTGACTAAACCCACGAAACCGGCAAACGATCTCTTCCGGCTGCGACAGTGGGGGTGTTGGTCATCGTTCTTTGCGGGCTGTTCAGTTCCCTTGGCGGCTGTTCCCGATCAAAGATCCACGAAACACCCCTCTCAGGGAGCTTGTCTGTGGCAGCCCTTGCCCGCTGGTGTGTGCGCAACCGTCTCGTCACCGTTCTGCTCTGGCTGATCGCCTTCTGCGGTGTCACCGCGGCCGCCGCCGCCACGGGTTCCGCGTACTCGAACGACTACGGCGTCCCCGGCACCGAGTCCAATCGCGCTGCCCGGCTGCTCGACCAGGGCTTCCCCGGTCTCAGCGGCGACAGCGACACCGTGGTCTGGCAGACCGGCCCCGGCGGCGTACGCGCCGCCGACGTCGAGCAGACGATGACCCGCACTCTGGACAAGATCGCCGACCTCCCCGGAGTCGTGGCCGTGACCAGCCCCTACCAGGGCGGCCACGACGGCCAGATCAGCCGCGACGGCCGCGTCGCCTACGCCGGCATCACCTTCGACAAGGCGGCCGAGGACATCGGCAAGGGCGAGGCCAAGGCCGTGGTGGACACGGCGCAATCCGCCGAGACCGACGGCCTGAAGGTCGCGCTCGGCGGCACGGCCGTCGGGTCCGCCGAGTCGCAGGGCGGGCACCTCGCCGAGATCGTCGGCGTGGCCGTCGCCGCCGTGGTCCTGTTCCTCGCCTTCGGTTCGCTGGCCGCGTCCCTGCTGCCCATCGCGACCGCGCTGATCGGCGTCGGTACCGCGTACTCCGGCATCGGACTGCTCGGGCACGCGATGACCGTCGCCGACTTCGCACCCATGCTCGGCATGCTCATCGGGCTCGGTGTCGGCATCGACTACGCGCTGTTCATCGTCACCCGGCACCGCCGCAGCCTGAAACGCGGCATCCCGGTGGCCGAGGCCGCCGAGGGCGCCGTCGCCACCACCGGAAGGGCAGTGGTCTTCGCGGGCGCGACCGTGTGCATCGCGCTGCTCGGCATGCTGATCCTGCGGCTCGGCTTCCTCAACGGCGTCGCCGTCGCCGCCTGTCTGACCGTCCTGCTCACCGTGGCCGCGTCGGTCACCCTGCTGCCCGCCCTGCTCTCCTTCATCGGCCCGCGCGCACTCAGCAGGCGCGAGCGGCGCAGGCTGTCCGAGCACGGGCCGGAACCCGAGGTGCCAACCGGGCTCTCCGCTCGCTGGTCCGCGTTCGTCGAACGCCACCCCAAGAAGCTCGGTGCCATCGCCCTGGCCGTGATGGCCCTGCTCGCGATACCCACGCTCTCCCTCCACCTGGGCACCTCCGACCAGGGCAACGACCCGAAGACGTCGACCACCCGGCAGGCGTACGACCTCATGGCCGAGGGCTTCGGGCCCGGCGTCAACGGTCCGCTCACCCTGGTGACACACGTGAACGGCGGCGAGGACAGACTCGCGCTCGACAACCTCGGCAGCACGCTCGCCTCCACCCGCGGCGTCGCCTCGGTGACCCCGGTGACCTACAACACAGGTGGGGACACGGCCTACCTCACCGTCGTACCGGACTCCGCCCCGCAGTCGCAGCAGACCAGTGACCTGGTGGAGCGGCTCCGCTCCGACGTGCTGCCGCGTGCGGAGCAGGGCACGACGCTCGATGTGCACGTCGGCGGGATCACGGCCGCCTACGACGACTTCGCGAAGGTGATCGTCGGCAAGCTGCCGCTGTTCGTGGGCGTGGTGATCGGCCTGGGCTGTGTGCTGCTCCTGCTGGCCTTCCGCTCCTTCGCCATCCCGCTGAAGGCCGCTGCGATGAACCTGGCCGCCGTCGCCGCCGCGTTCGGCGTGGTCGTCGCGATGTTCCAGTGGGGCTGGGGGAGCGAACTGATCGGCCTCGGCCGGGCCGGACCGATCGAGCCCTTCCTTCCCGTGATCATGGTTTCCGTGCTCTTCGGGCTCTCCATGGACTACCAGGTGTTCCTGGTCAGCCGCATGCACGAGGAGTGGCTGGAGACCGGCGACAACCGCCGGGCGGTGCGCGTCGGCCTCGCCGAGACCAGCCGGGTGATCAACTCGGCGGCCGTCATCATGATCTCCGTCTTCCTCGCCTTCGTGCTCAGCGGCGACCGCGTGATCGCGATGTTCGGCATCGCGCTCGCCTCTGCCGTCGCCCTCGACGCCTTCGTCCTGCGCACGCTCCTCGTCCCCGCCCTGATGCACCTCCTGGGCAGCGCCAACTGGTGGCTGCCGTCCTGGCTGGAGCGCAGGCTGCCGCGCATCTGCATCGAGCCGGCGCAGTGCCGTGAAACGATCCCGGGGCAGCGTGGCGACGAGGACGCGCTGGTGGACGTACTGGTGAAGGAGCGGCAGCGGGATGTACGCGATATCCCTGGATGACGACGGCGCCGAACTGCGGCCGCTGGAGCCGTGGCACGCCGAGGAGTTCCTGGCGCACCTGGACCGGGGGCGGGACTTCATCACCGAGCACATCCCGTTCGGGGCGAACGCCACGGACGTCGGCTCCGCCCGGGAGATCCTGCAGACGTACGCCGACAAGCGTGCCGCGGACAACGGAAGCCTGCACGGGCTGTGGCTGGACGGAAAGCTGGTCGGCGGCGTGCTCTTCCGCGTCTTCGACGCGGCGGGCGGGAACTGCGAGATCGGCTGCTGGCTGGAGCCCGCCGGGACCGGGCGGGGACTGATCACGCGCGCGGTGCGGGTGCTCATCGACTGGGCGGTTGACGAGCGTGGCATCCACCGTGTGGAGTGGTACGCGTCGTCCGCCAACACACCGAGCATCAATGTGGCGCGGCGGCTGGGCATGAGCCGCGACGGCGTGCTGCGGGAGAGCTACCTCTACCGGGGCGTACGTCAGGACACCGAGGTGTGGTCGGTGCTCGCGCCCGAGTGGCGGTCGGCACGCGCGAGCGGCGCCCGCGACGATTATTAAGAGACCTCTCAGACAGCGTCCGTACGGTGCGAGGCATGGGAACCAAGACAGTTGACGAGGTCGGGGCCGAAAGCGGCGCCGAGGCGACGAAGGACGAGGAAAAGGTGCAGGTCACCGAGGCAGGCGAGACGGCCGGGGAGACGGTCGAGGAGCCCCAGGCCGAGCAGACGTCCAGCGGGAGCGCACCGCAGGCGGCCACCGGCGCGGGCCAGGGAGCGGGAGCGGTGGTCTCCGTCGCACTCGGCATAGTCTCCCTCACCGGCAGCTGGGTCGGCACCGTGGCGGCAGCCCGCGAGACCCTCGTGGGCCAGCTCGGGACGTCGTCCCAGGCGACCGTCGCCAAGCAGATCAAGGAGGTGTACGGCGACGCCTGGCACGCCACCGCTCTGTGGGGCGGCCTGTTCGCGCTCGTCGCGCTCCTCGTGGGTGTCGCGGTCCTGGCCCGCCCGGCGTTCGGAGTGCCGGGGAAGCCGCAGGCTGTCTGGATCAAGTCGGTTGCCTGGGGCGGCGTGGCCCTCGGCGTCATCGGGCTGCTCCTGGCCGTCCTCAAGTACACCGATCTGCTTTTCGGACTGCCGTCCGCCGGCTGAGCCGGCCGCAGTTCTTCGGGGTCCTAGGCCTTCCGTCCGATCCTTACGGAGGGCCTGGGACCCCCTCCTGTTTCTAAGGCCCCGCGCTTACCGCTTCTGAGGCCCCACGAGTGCGGAAGATGCGGCAGCCTCCCGATGTGGCGAACCCCCCTGTGACAGCAAGGTTGAGGTGTCGCGGCGATCGACGCCGCACACCGGTATCTCCAGGGGAAAGCTCATGTTCGAGTACGAGATCCACAAGATGCGCTCCGCTCAGCTGATCCGCCAGGCGGCCGACCACCGGCTCGGCCTCGAGGCCCTGCGCGCGCGCCGGGCCTCCCGCCGAGTTCACCGGGAACAGGCGCGGGAGGGCCAGGACCACAGTCAGGACCAGCGCCGGTCCCGCATGACCTTCGCCGCGTGAGCGCGCGGCAGCGGGGGCACGGCGACGCGCCCCCGGAGGACGGCCGCACGGGGGTCGGCCGACCACAGCCGAGCCCGGCGACGACGAAGGCCACCCGTCCGGACTCCGTCCCGCGACGAGCCGGAGCGGCCACGCCCGCGCCCGCGCGGTCCGCGGCGCCCCACGCCTCCGATGAGCCGACCGACCCCGCCCGGGCCCCGAGCCCAGCGGGGCCGGCCGGCTTCCGGGCTGTGGCGAAGGGGGCGGTGGGGTCTGCGGACCCGATGCCGCAGACGAACGGCCTCCAGCCTCCCGTGCAGCGACTGGTCGGGCCCGCGGCATCGCGGACGGCCGGGATCGGGTCCGCGGCGTCGGCGTCGCAGTCGGCCGGCTTCGGGCCTGTGGTGCAGCGGCCGGTCGGGCCCGCGGCCCCGCCGTCGCAGGCGAATGGCCTCCAGCCTCCGATGCGGCGCCCGGTCGGGCCCGACGCCCCGGCGTCGCAGTCGGCCGGCTTCGGGCCTGTGGTGCAGCGGCCGGTCGGGCCCGCGGCCCCGCCGTCGCAGGCGAATGACCTCCAGCCTCCGATGCGGCGCCCGGTCGGGCCCGACGCCCCGGCGTCGCAGTCGGCCGGCATCCGGCCTCCGGTGCAGCCGCCCGGCGACCCCGACGCCGCGTCCGGCGCCGCGCACCCGCACCGAGGTCCGGCGAGCGCCGGCAGCATCCCGGTGTCGCGCTCCGGCGTGCACGGTTCACAACCCGCGATAATCGGTGCCGCGTTGTCACCGGCCCGTGTCATCCTCGGGAGCGTGGAGACCAGGTCCGTCAGCCCCGTGTTCGTCGGCCGCACCGACGAGTTGGGGATATTGCACGACGCGCTCGCCCGCGCGGCCGCCGGCGAGCCGAAGGCGCTGCTCGTCGCCGGCGAGGCAGGCGTCGGAAAGACCAGGCTGATAGAAGAGTTCGCGGCCGCGGCGATCCGCGCGGACGCGGTGGTGGCGCTCGGCGGCTGTGTCGAGATCGGCGCCGAAGGACTGCCCTTCGCCCCGTTCTCCGCCGCCCTGCGCTCCCTACGCCGGCAGCTGCCCGAGGAACTCGCCGCGGCGGCCCATGGGCAGGAGGAGGAACTGGCCAGGCTGCTGCCCGAGTTGGGTGAGGCGCGCCGTGCTTCCCGGGACGACGAGGAGGGCATGGCCCGCCTCTTCGAGCTCACCGCCCGCCTTCTCGAGCGGGTCGCCGCCCGCCGTACGGTCGTACTCGCGCTCGAGGACCTGCACTGGGCCGACGCCTCCACCCGCCACCTGCTCGCCTATCTGGTCCGGACCCTGCGCAGCGGCCGTCTGGTCGTCGTCGCCAGCTACCGCTCCGACGACATCCACCGCCGCCACCCCCTGCGCCCCCTCCTCGCCGAACTCGACCGCCTGCGCACGGTCCGCCGTATCGAGCTCGGCCGCTTCAACCGTGCCGAGGTCGAACGTCAGATCGCCGGCATCCTGGCCGCCGAGCCCGACCCCGGCCAGGTCGACGAGATCTTCGCCCGCTCCGACGGCAACGCCTTCTTCGTGGAGGAACTGGCGGTGGCCGCCTGCGAGGGCTGCTGCACCGGCCTGACCGACTCCCTGCGCGACCTTCTCCTCGTCCGCGTCGAAAAGCTGCCCGAGGCCGCGCAGCGCGTCGCCCGGATCGTCGCCGAAGGCGGCTCCACCGTGGAGTACCGCCTCCTCGCGGCCGTCACCCGGCTCGCCGAGGACGACCTCATCGAAGCCCTGCGCGCCGCCGTCGGCGCCAACATCCTGCTCGCCACGCCGGACGGCGACGGCTACCGCTTCCGCCACTCCCTGGTCCGCGAGGCCGTCAGCGACGACCTGCTGCCCGGCGAGCGCTCCCGGCTCAACCGGCGGTACGCCGAGGCCCTCGAGGCCGACCCCACGCTCGTACCGGCCGACCAGCGCGCCCCCCGCCTGGCCAGCTACTGGTACCACGCGCACGACGCGGCCAAGGCCCTGCCCGCCGTCCTCGACGCGGCCGTCGTGGCCCGCCGCCGGCACGCGCACGCCGAGCAACTGGGGCTGTTGGAGCGTGCCATGGAGCTGTGGGACATGGCCCCCGACGCCGTACGGGCCGCTCTGCGCCCCCTCGACCACGCCGAGGTCTACCCTCCCTGCGGCTGCGACCCGGCGACCACGCCGCTGCGCTATCTCGATCTGATGGCCGAGGCGGCCGTCGCGGGCCGGCTGTGCGGGGAGCGCGAGCGCGCACTGAAGATCACCAGGCGGGCGCTGCGACTGCTGGAGCCTGAGAAGGACCCCCTTCGCACCGCGTGGTTCTGGGTGCAGCGCTCACGGCTGGTGCAGAACACGGCCCGGGGCGACGGCCGGGAGGAACTGGCCACCGCCCAGGAACTGGTGCGCGGACTGCCCCCGTCGGAGGTGCACGCCGAGGTGCTTGCCGCGGTCGCCAACTGGTCGATGGTGCACGTGCCCGGCGCGGAGGCGCTCTCGGCCGCCGAACGGGCCGTCGAGTACGCGCACATTGTGGGTGCCCGCGACATCGAGCTGGGCGCCCGCCTCACCCTGGGCGGCCTTCTCGTCGACGCGGGTGACATCGACGCCGGACTCGCGCAGATGTACGAGGTCAAGGAGCAGGCCGCGGACCTCGGCAACACCTCCCTTGCGGGCCGCGTCCATGTGAACCTGCCCTCCCACCTGGAGGGCATCGGCCGCTCCCGCGAGGCCGTCGAGATCCTGCGCGAAGGGCTTGACCTCACCCGGAAGCTGGGGCTGACCGATTCCGAGGCCTGGGCGTGGGCCAACCTCGGTGAGTCCCTCTACTCGGTGGGCCGCTGGGACGAGGCCGCCGAAGCCGCGCTCGCCTCGGAGCGCATCGGCCAGAGCGCGATACCCCGCGGATTCCGCGCCGCCATCCACACGCATCTCGCGGTCGCCCGGGGTGACCTGGCCGAGGCGGAACGCCAACTGTCCGCGGCCCGCGCGTTCTTCGGCAACCGCGACAGACTGCCGCAGCACGAACTGCCGTTGCTGCGCGCCGCCATCGGGATCGCCGCCGGTGAGGGCCGCCTCGACGAAGCCCGTGCCGTACTCGACGACGCCCTGAGAGCCGGCTTCCCTCCGGGCACCCAGCGCCATGCCTGGCCGCTGCTGCTCGCCGCCGCCACCGCCGAGGCCGACGCCCTCGGGCTGCCCTCGGCCGAACCGGGTCGCGCCGCCGTCCTGGCACGGATCCGCGACGCCGCCAAGGCGCTCACCACGAACGTGCCGCTGTGGCGTGCCCACGAACGCTGGGTCCGCGCCGAGCTGTTGCGCGCCGAGAGCCGCGCCCAGCCGCACGACTGGTCCGAAGCGGTGACCGCGTTCGAGGCCCTGGGCCGCCCGTACGAACTGGCCCGTGTCCGGCACCGCCTGGCGGAGTCCTTGCTGGCCTCGGGCGACGGCGAGGACGGGCGCGCGCGGGCCGCCGAGCTGCTGCGGCTGGCCGGCGCGGTGGCCGAGCACCTCGGTGCCCGTCCGCTCGCCGAGGAGGTCGCCCTGCTCAGCCGGCGTGCCCGCCTGACCCTGACGGGCGCCGACCGGCCTGCCGCGCTCCATCCGGCCGAGTCCCTGGGGCTCACGAACCGGGAGCGTGACGTGCTCCGGCTGGTCGCGGCCGGCCGCAGCAACCGCCAGATAGCCGAGCAGTTGTTCATCTCCCCGAAGACGGCCAGCGTCCACGTCTCGAACATCCTGGCCAAACTGGGCGTCTCGGGCCGCGGCGAGGCGGCGGCGGTGGCCCACCGGCTGCGGCTGTTCCCGCCCGAGACATCCGCTGTCCAGGCGGCAGGCTGAGGTCTACGCTGTCCGGGACCGGGCCGAGGGAGGCGCCGTGTTCAACATGTTCGAGGAACTGTTCGCGCCGGGCCGCAAGCACACCCACGACGAGCGCCAGCGCCTGGAACTGACCAGGGTGGATGTCACGGACGGCGATCCGGGCCAGGGCCCGATCGATCTGGCGTCGGGCCGGGTGGTCATCCGCCTGAGACGCGCCTCCGCAGATGAGGATTCCGACTGAGCGGGGCTGCCCGCCCTACGACACCTCCAGCTCGAGGATCCGGTCGTCGGTCTTCGAGGGCTCCCCGCGGCCGTCCGTGTTGCTCGTCGTCAGCCACAGTTTGTTGCCGCCGGCCGAGACCACCGTGCGCAGTCGGCCGTAGCTGCCCTTCAGGAAGGCCTGCGGCGGCGCGGAGGCCTCCGTGCCCTTCAGCGGGATACGCCACAGCCGCTGCCCGCGCAGGCCCGCCATCCAGAGCGAGCCCTCGGCGTAGGCGATCCCGCTCGGGGAGGCCTCGTCGGTGTGCCACTGGGCGATCGGGTTGTGGAACCTGGTGTCGGAGGGCTTGCCCTCGGCGACCGGCCAGCCGTAGTTGTCGCCCGGCTTGATCGCGTTCACCTCGTCCCAGGTGTCCTGACCGAACTCGGAGGCGAACAGCCGCTGCTTGTCGTCCCAGGCGAGCCCCTGGACGTTGCGGTGGCCGTAGGAGTAGACGACCGAGTTCCCGAAGGGGTTGCCGGGTGCCGGTTCGCCTTCCGGCGTCATGCGCAGGATCTTGCCGCCCAGCGACTTCCGGTCCTGGGACAGGCCCCGGTCGCCCGACTCGCCCGTGCCCGCGTACAGCATCCTGTCCGGACCGAACGCGACCCGCCCGCCGTTGTGGATCATCCCCTTCGGGATGCCCTTGAAGACCGTGTTCGGCGCCGCCAGTTGCTCACCGGCCGGCTTCTTCGTGTCGTACAGCATGCGTGCGATGCGGTTGTCCGAGTCCGTCGTGAAGTACGCGTAGACCAGGTGGTCGGAGGCGTAGTCGGGGGAGAGGGCGATGCCCAGCAGCCCGCCCTCGCCCGCGGCCGAGACACCAGGCACCGTGCCCAGCAGCGTCTTCCGGCCGGTCTTGTCGTCGATCCGCGTGATCGTCCCGTCGTCCCGGTCGGAGACCAGCAGTCCGCCGTCGGGCAGAGGGGCCAGGCCCCAGGGGGACTTGAGGTCCGCGGCCACCGTACGTACGACCCGGACCGATCCGGTGGCCGACGGGGTCTGCTCGGCTCCTTGCCCCGACGCCGAGGACCCGGGCGCCGAAGCCCCGGGCGTCGAACCGCTCGAGGAGACGCTGTTCCCGCTACCCGGGGTGTTCCCGCCCCCGGCGGAGCAACCGGCGGCCAGCAGCAGCGCGGACACGGCCGACACGGCCGTCACAGCTCGACGTCGCACGATCAAGGTCCCTTCGACGCGGTGCCCTCGTCCCTTTCCTACACCGCTCGCTCCCGAACGGTTCCCGGTACCGATCGAGAGTCCACCGGTCGGTCGCATCCGGGCCGCCTCCGGCCCGGGCTCAGTCCCACGATCCCTGGGCCGCCGGCAGCCCCGCCAGCTCGGTCAGGTCCTCCGTGGACAAGTCCAGCCTTGGCGCGGCCGCGTTCTCCGCGACCCAGCGCTCCTGCTTGGCCCCGGGCACCGGGACCACATGGCGGCCCTGCGCCAGCACCCAGGCCAGCGCTACCTGCGCGGGGGTGACCTCCTCGCCGTGCCGGTGGGCCACCCGCCTCAGGCCGGCCACGATCGGCTGGTTCTCCGCCATCATCTCGGCCGTGAAACGCGGGTGCCGGGCCCGCAGATCGTCGGGTTCGAAGCCCTCGCCCGGCGTCAGCGTGCCGGTCAGGAAGCCGTTGCCGAGGGGCATGGCGGCCAGGAAGCCGACCCCGCGTGTCGCGCACCACGGCAGCAGGGCGTCCAGCGCCTCCGTCGACCACACCGACAGCTCCGCCTCCACCGCGCTCACCGGGAACACCTGCTGCATCCGCTCCAGCTGGCGGACGGTGCCGTCGTACAGCCGCGACCCGTTCTGCCGCCCGCCCCGCACGCCCACCGCACACAGTCCGAGCGCCCGCACCTTGCCCGCCCCCACCAGCTCGGCCATGGCGCCCCAGGTCTCCTCGACGGGGACCTCGGGGTCCGCACGGTGCAGCTGGTAGAGGTCGATCACGTCCGTCTGCAACCGCCGCAGCGAGGCGTCGCAGGCACGCTTCACATAGCCCGGGCGGCCGTCGGCGACGATGTGCTGCTCGCCCACCAGCAGGCCCACCTTGGTCGACACGAACGCGTCCGTGCGCCGCTTCTTCAGGACCCGGCCCACCAGCAGCTCGTTGGTGAACGGGCCGTACATGTCGGCCGTGTCGAGCAGCGTCACGCCCAGGTCGAGTGCCCGGTGCACTGTCCGCAGGGACTCCTCGCTGCGTCTGTGCGAGCCGGAGTACGCCCAGCTCATCGGCATGCACCCGAGTCCCACGGCCCCCACTTCGAGCGTTGCCGCGCCGATCGTCCTGCGCTCCACCTGCCCGCGCCCTCCCTTTCCCGCCACCCCAAACTAACCAATGCGGCAAGGGATCCTTCGCATAGCCTCCTGACCATGACTGCCGACGTTTGGCTTCCGTTCCGCACCGAAGAGATAGAGGGGCTCCCCGAGGGCCTCACCTACCGGTTCTGGGACGGCGATCCGGAGTTTCCCTCAGACCCCGCCGAGTGTGCCTTCTACGCCGTGCCCTATATGAAGGGCAGCGAGGTCGCCGTGCGGCCCATGGCGGCGATGAAGTCCGTCCGCGTGGTGCAGACGCTGTCCGCAGGCGTCGACCACGTCGAGCCGGGACTCTCCCTGCTGCCCGGGGGAGTGCGGCTGTGCAACGCCCGCGGGGTGCACGACGCCAGTACCGCCGAACTCGCGCTGACCCTGATCCTCGCCTCGCTGCGCGGGATCCCCGACTTCGTCCGGGGTCAGGACCGGGAGGAGTGGCGTGCCGGGTTCCGCCCGGCGCTCGCCGACAAGTCGGTCCTCATCGTCGGGTACGGGGCCGTGGGTGCCGCCATCGAGGAGCGGCTCGTGCCGTTCGAGGTGGCGCGGGTGACGCGCGTCGCGCGCCGTGAGCGCACAACGGCGCGCGGCCTCGTGCATCCCTTCACCCGATTGTCGGACCTTCTGCCCAAGGCGGATGTCGTGGTGATCGCCACGCCTCTCACGGAGGAGACGAGACGCCTGGTCGACGCGGACTTCCTGGCCCGGATGAAGGACGGGGCGCTGCTCGTGAACGTGGCGCGCGGAGGCGTGGTCGACACCGAGGACCTGCTTGCCGAGCTGGAGGCCGGCCGCATCACGGCGGCCCTCGATGTCACGGACCCGGAACCGCTGCCGAACGGCCATCCCCTCTGGCACGCGCCCGGTGTGCTCATCAGCCCTCATGTCGGCGGTCCCACTTCGGCGTTCTGGCCCCGCGTCAAGCGGCTCCTCAGCTCCCAGCTGAACCGTTTCGCACAGGGGGAACCCCTGGAGAACGTCGTCCTGACGACCGGCGCGTAGCGAAGCGAGCGGCGGGCGACGGGGTGGTTCGAGCCGTGCGCGCGGGCCGAACGGCGCATGATTCGAGCCAACTCCGGCGCCCGCGCGCGCGGTGACCAGGGGTCGCACGACCGGCGCACACGTCGCTCTCCGTTCGCTCCCCGTCTGCTTCCGGCACACTCCGCAGTCCTCCGTGTACGCAACGTACGGGTATTTTCCCTGGTCGTCACGGAGCGTAGAGGCGCTATGTCCCTGAGTGACGATGCTGGTGTATCGTCCCGACAGGGGCAGCGCCGCGCACCGTTCGGCGCCGGGGACGGAACTTTCAGACATGCGAGGGGGGCGACAGGCGATGCACGGCCTATGGACGAACGATCCGACGCGGCGGGGCCGCGGGCGGCGACCCTGGCGAGCGACGACGCGCAGACGGGGTCACGGAGGTCATCACCACCCGCGCAGGCACGGCGGCCGCAAAAGGCACTCCCATCCAACGCACCGGGCACAGCGGGATCCGGCGGCGCCCCGGACCTGGAGGACCCGGTGAGCTCCCCCGGAGCACTGCTGGCCCGCCGTCCGGTGTCCGAAGGCCGGACGCGCGTGGTTCCGCAACTCGTCCTGGCCCTGGTCTGCGCGGGATACGCCGTCGGTGCCATGGTCGGCTGGGGCTCCCGGAGCGTCGCACTGTTCATGGGCGACTTCGGGCTGAGCGCCGCGGCCGGCGGCGCGTCGGTCTCCTGCCTCCTCTACGCCCGCCGCAGCCGCAGCAGATTCCGCCCCGCTTGGCTGCTGTTCGCCCTCTCCTCCCTCATGGCGGCGCTCGGCAACGGGGTATGGGGCTGGTACGAAGTCGTCCTCGGCCGTCCCGTCCCCTCGCCGAGCTGCGCCGACCTGTTCTTCCTCTGCTTCGCTCCGCCCGCCATCGTAGGACTGCTCGTGCTCGCCAAAAGGCCCGTCACCAAGGCGGGTTGGGTATGCCTCGCGCTCGACGCGTGGCTCATCGGCGGCTCGCTGCTCACACTGGCCTGGAGCCTCGCGCTCGCCCAGGCGGCGAAGTTCGACGGGCCGAGCGTCGCGCACACGGCGCTGTCGCTCGCCTACCCGCTGCTGGACATCGCCCTGATCAGCATGGTGGTCGCCCTCCACCTCCGGCGGTCGGCGGTCAACCGCTCCGCGGTCAACACCGCCATCGGCGCACTCGCGCTGACCGTGATGTGCGACGCGCTGTTCACCTCACCGCTGCTGCACAACAGCTACCACTCCGGCCAGCTGCTGGACGCGGGCTGGTTCTCCGGCTCGCTGCTGCTCGCGTACGCGCCCTGGGTCGGTGCCCGGCCCGGACAGCCCGAGGAAGACGGCCACGCGCGCGACGCGCACGAGCACGTACCGCAGCAGCGGCAGCCGGAACAGGCGAGAACGCCCCGCCGGGCGGAGTACACGTACGGGGTAACCGAGGAGCACCGCCCCGGACTCCCGCAGGACCCCGGGTCCGGCGGGCACCCGGCCGGGCCTCCGCAGGACCCCGGGCCCGGCGGGCACCCGGCCGGGCCTCCGCAGGACCCCGACCGCTACCCGGCCACGCGCCCGATCTCCGGATCACTGGCCGCGCTCATGCCGTACCTGGCCGCCGCCGTCTGCACGCTGGGGATCCTCTACAACATCCTCAACGGCCACCGGGTCGACCGCGTGGTGCTCGTCACCGCGGGCGCCGTCGTCCTCGCGCTCGTCGTCCGCCAGGGCATCATGCTGCTGGACAACATCACCCTCGCCCAGGAACTCGCGCAGAAGGAGAACCACTTCCGCTCCCTGGTGCAGGGCTCCAGCGACGTCATCATGATCGCCGCGCCCAGCGGCATCCTCAGGTATGTCTCCCCGGCCGCGGCCGGCGTCTACGGCCGGTCCGCCGACGACCTAGTCGGCACCGAGCTCGCCGCCCTCATCCACCCCGAGGACCTGGGCTGCGTGGTGCACGAAGTGCGCCGCTTCCTCGCCGCCAGCCACATCGAGGAGCCCACCACCCGCATCGAGTGCCGCTTCAGGTCCGGCACCGGCGGCTGGCTCAACGTCGAGTCCACCGTCAACCGCCACGAGGGCGGACTGATCTTCAACAGCCGGGACGTGACCGAGCGAGTCCGCCTCCAGGCGCAGCTGCAGCACAACGCCGAGCACGACCCGCTCACCGACCTGCCCAACCGCGCCCTGTTCACCAAGCGCGTCCAGCAGGCACTGTCCGGCCGCCGCGCATCCGACCGCGGCCCCGCCCTCCGCAATACGGCGGTTCTCTTCATCGACCTCGACGGTTTCAAGGCCGTCAACGACACGATCGGGCACCAGGCCGGGGACGAGCTGCTCGTCCAGGCCGCCCGCAGGCTCCAGGACGCGGTACGGCAGGGCGACACCGCCGCCCGGCTGGGTGGCGACGAGTTCGCAGCCCTGATCGTCGGCGACGGCAGCCGGGACCGCGCCGCGCGCGAACGCCACATCGTCGAGCTCGCCGACCGGCTCCGGGTCACCCTCTCGCAGCCGTACGACATCGACGGCAACGATGTCCGGGTGGCCGCGTCCATCGGTGTGGCCTTCGCTGAACCAGGCCTCGGCGCGGGCGAGCTGCTGCGCAACGCCGACCTCGCCATGTATCGGGCCAAGGCCGCGGGCAAGGGCCGTGTGCAGCTCTACGCGCCCCAGATGCAGCAGGACGTCGTACGCAAGGCCGAGCTGGCCACCCGGCTGCGGGCCGCGCTGCACGGCGGCGAGTTCACTCTGCTGCACCAGCCGGTGGTGTCGCTCGAGCATGGCCGAATCGCGACGGTCAGTGCCCAGGCGCGCTGGCGCTCCTCCCAGGGCGTGCTCTTCACCCCGATGGAGTTCCTGCGGGTCCCCGAGGACAGCGACAAGACCGCCGAGCTGGGCCGCTGGGTGCTGGAGGAGGCCGTCGAGCAGGCCGCCGAGCGCACCGCGGCGGGCCTGGCGGTGCCCGTAGCCGTCCGGGTGAACGCCCGCCGGCTCCTCGACCGCTCGCTGCCACTCGGCTCCGTCGAGGCCCTGCTCACCCGGCACGGACTGGCCTCGGGCGCCCTGGTGATCGAGCTGTCCGACCCCGACCCCCGGGTCTGCCTGGACGAGCTGGAACGCAGACTCGGCGCGCTGCGAAGAATCGGCGTCCGTATCGCCCTGGACGGCTTCGGCAACGGCTACGCGGCCATCACGGCGCTGCGCAGGCTCCCCGTGGACGTACTGAAACTCGACCGCAGCCTGGTAGAGGGGGTCGTCGAGTCCGCGCGGCTGCACAAGATCACCAGCGGGCTGCTGCGCATCGCCACCGACCTGGGCCTGCAGTCGATCGCCGACGGCGTGGACCTGCCCGAGCAAGTCGTCGCGCTGCGCGCGATGGGCTGCACACACGGTCAGGGCATGGCATTCTCCGGACCGCTGGACGAGTACCGGCTGCGCCGGGCGCTGACTTCCGGCCACTACCCGGTTCCGCACGGCCCCGCGGAGCCGGCCTTCGCCGGAGGGGCACCCGAGGTGTACACCAGTGGTGTGCCTGCCGTTTTCGGAGGCGGGACGGGCCTACGCTCACATAATGAGACTCCTGTCCCACCCGCTTGACAGTGACGGTGTGCCGGGGGGAGGGTCAGTGCCATGCGCTCCCGAATTCTCGTACTTGGACAGCGCGTCGGCTGAGCTGGGACCCACCGGAAATGAACCGGAACACCCAGCGACCACACCCGGCGCGCTCCCCTCGCTTGCCCAACGGCACGAGGGGTTTTTTGTTGCACACGCACCAGTCGAACAACGCCCAAACCTCGCAAAAACCCTCAGCATCGAGAAGAGAATGCCGATGACCGAGCAGGCCACCGGGGCCCATCACCCGCAGCCCCGGCCCCGATCCGGAGGCCATCCGTCTGCCCCCGAGCACGTCACGGGTGCGCAGTCCCTCATCCGCTCGCTCGAGGAGGTCGGCGCCGAGACGGTATTCGGCATTCCCGGCGGTGCGATCCTTCCGGCGTACGACCCGCTGATGGACTCCAAGCGGGTGCGGCACGTGCTGGTGCGGCACGAGCAGGGCGCGGGCCACGCGGCCACCGGTTACGCGCAGGCCACCGGCAGGGTCGGCGTCTGCATGGCGACCTCGGGACCCGGCGCCACCAACCTGGTCACCCCGATCGCGGACGCCCACATGGACTCGGTGCCGCTGGTCGCGATCACCGGGCAGGTCGCCTCCAAGGCGATCGGCACGGACGCGTTCCAGGAGGCCGACATCGTCGGCATCACGATGCCGATCACCAAGCACAACTTCCTGGTGACCAAGGCCGAGGAGATCCCCCGGACCATCGCGGAGGCCTTCCACATCGCCTCCACCGGCCGCCCGGGACCGGTCCTGGTCGACATCGCCAAGGACGCCCTGCAGGCGCAGACGACCTTCAGCTGGCCGCCCGTCATGGACCTGCCCGGCTACCGCCCGGTCACCAAGCCGCACGCCAAGCAGATCCGCGAGGCCGCCAAGCTGATCACCTCCGCCAAGCGGCCCGTCCTCTACGTCGGCGGCGGCGTCCTCAAAGCCGGGGCCACCGCCGAGCTGAAGGTCCTCGCCGAGCTCACCGGAGCGCCCGTCACCACCACCCTGATGGCGCTCGGCGCATTCCCCGACAGCCACCCGCTGCACGTGGGGATGCCGGGCATGCACGGTGCGGTCACCGCCGTCACCGCGCTGCAGAAGGCCGACCTGATCGTCGCCCTCGGAGCCCGTTTCGACGACCGCGTCACCGGCAAGCTGGACAGCTTCGCCCCGCACGCCAAGATCGTCCACGCCGATATCGACCCCGCTGAGATCGGCAAGAACCGTGCCGCGGACGTGCCGATCGTTGGTGACGCCCGCGAGGTCATCGCGGACCTGATCCAGGCCGTGCAGCGGGAGCACAGTGAAGGCCACAAGGGCGACTTCACCGCCTGGTGGACCGACCTGGACCGCTGGCGCCGCACGTATCCGCTCGGCTACGACCTGCCCGAGGACGGCTCGCTGTCCCCGCAGCAGGTCATCGAGCGCATCGGACAGCTCGCGCCCGAGGGGACGATCTTCGCGGCGGGCGTCGGCCAGCACCAGATGTGGGCCGCGCACTTCATCCAGTACGAGAAGCCCGCCACCTGGCTGAACTCCGGCGGCGCCGGAACGATGGGCTACGCGGTGCCGGCCGCGATGGGGGCGAAGGCCGGCGCCCCGGACCGCGCGGTCTGGGCGATCGACGGCGACGGCTGCTTCCAGATGACCAACCAGGAGCTGACCACCTGCGCCCTGAACAACATCCCGATCAAGGTCGCCATCATCAACAACGGCGCCCTCGGGATGGTCCGCCAGTGGCAGACCCTCTTCTACAACCAGCGGTACTCCAACACGGTGCTGCACTCGGGCCCGGCCGGGCTGAACGGCAGCTCCGCCGAGGGCCCCGCCAAGCAGCCGAGCGCGGGCACCCGCGTCCCCGACTTCGTGAAGCTGTCGGAGGCCATGGGATGCTACGCGATCCGCTGCGAGTCCCCGGCGGACCTCGACAAGGTCATCGAAGAGGCGAACTCCGTCAACGACCGTCCGGTCGTCGTCGACTTCATCGTCCACGAGGACGCGATGGTCTGGCCGATGGTCGCGGCCGGCACCTCCAACGACGAGATCATGGCCGCGCGGGACGTCCGTCCCGACTTCGGCGACAACGCGGACGACTGAGAGAGCTGAGTGAGAACCATGTCCAAGCACACCCTCTCGGTCCTGGTCGAGAACACGCCCGGCATCCTCGCCCGGATCGCCGCCCTGTTCTCCCGTCGCGGCTTCAACATCGACTCGCTCGCGGTCGGCGTGACCGAGCACCCCGACATCTCCCGGATCACCATCGTGGTGAACGTCGAGGACCTGCCGCTCGAGCAGGTCACCAAGCAGCTCAACAAGCTCGTCAACGTCCTGAAGATCGTTGAACTGGAGCCGGCGCAGGCCGTCCAGCGTGAACTCGTTCTGGTGAAGGTGCGCGCCGACAACGAGACGCGCTCCCAGATCGTCGAGATCGTCCAGCTGTTCCGCGCCAAGACTGTGGACGTCTCCCCGGAGGCCGTCACCATCGAGGCCACCGGCAGCAGCGACAAGCTGTCCGCCATGCTCAAGATGCTGGAGCCGTACGGCATCAAGGAGCTGGTCCAGTCCGGCACGATCGCGATCGGCCGCGGCGCGCGCTCGATCACGGACCGTTCCCTGCGCGCCCTCGACCGGTCGGCCTAGCGGTCGCGGAGGATTCCCGTACGACCGGATACGGGCGGGCCGGCGACCCGCCGCCCGCCCGTATTCCGAGACCCCGAAACGTCACTTCCCCCCACCGGCATACGGTGGACGCAACACCTGCACACCAAGGAGAGAACCCAAAGTGGCCGAGCTGTTCTACGACGCTGACGCCGACCTGTCCATCATCCAGGGCCGCAAGGTCGCGGTCATCGGCTACGGCAGCCAGGGCCACGCCCACGCGCTGTCGCTGCGTGACTCGGGCGTCGACGTGCGCGTCGGTCTGCACGAGGGCTCCAAGTCCAAGGAGAAGGCCGAGGAGCAGGGCCTGCGCGTGGTGACCCCGTCGGAGGCCGTCGCGGAGGCCGACGTCATCATGATCCTGGTGCCGGACCCGATCCAGGCCCAGGTCTACGAGGAGTCCATCGCCCCGAACCTGAAGGACGGCGACGCGCTGTTCTTCGGCCACGGCTTCAACATCCGCTTCGGCTTCATCAAGCCCCCGGCCGGTGTGGACGTGTGCATGGTCGCCCCGAAGGGCCCGGGCCACCTGGTGCGCCGCCAGTACGAGGAGGGCCGTGGCGTGCCCTGCATCGTCGCCGTCGAGCAGGACGCCTCGGGCAACGCCTTCGCGCTTGCCCTGTCCTACGCCAAGGGCATCGGCGGCACCCGTGCCGGCGTCATCAAGACGACCTTCACCGAGGAGACCGAGACCGACCTGTTCGGTGAGCAGGCCGTCCTGTGTGGTGGCACCACGGCGCTGGTCAAGGCGGGCTTCGAGACGCTGACCGAGGCGGGCTACCAGCCGGAGATCGCGTACTTCGAGTGCCTGCACGAGCTGAAGCTGATCGTCGACCTCATGTACGAGGGCGGCCTGGAGAAGATGCGCTGGTCGATCTCCGAGACCGCCGAGTGGGGCGACTACGTCACCGGTCCGCGCATCATCACCGACGCGACCAAGGCCGAGATGAAGAAGGTCCTCGCGGAGATCCAGGACGGCTCGTTCGCCCAGAACTGGATGGACGAGTACCACGGCGGTCTGAAGAAGTACAACGAGTACAAGCGGCAGGACTCCGAGCACCTGCTGGAGACCACCGGCAAGCAGCTGCGCAAGCTGATGAGCTGGGTCGACGAGGAGGCCTGAGCCTCATGCCCGAGGGGCCGGAGCCGTTCGCTCCGGCCCCTTCGGCGAACCAGGGGTAATCTCTGGAACCAGACGTTGTCCAGCCCGTCCAGCCACGGACGAGTGATCCTTCCGCAGCGGCGCAATATGTCACACGCAGCGCCACTAGACTGCTGCACAACAATCGCGTTCAGGCCCACAGCGTCGTGCGTCTTCCACGCGGCTAGCACCCCTCCACCGCCTGCGGCCGTCGGGACGGCCGTCCGCATTGGACTTGTGAGGACTCACGTGAGCTCGTACCCCAGTCGAAAAGCCACGGTACTCATCGCTGAAGAGCTGTCGCCCGCGACCGTCGATGCCCTCGGCCCTGACTTCGAGATCCGTCACTGCAACGGGGCGGACCGCGCCGAGTTGCTGCCGGCGATCGCCGACGTCGACGCCATCCTGATCCGCTCCGCGACGAAGGTCGACGCCGAGGCCATCGCCGCCGCCGGCAAGCTGAAGGTCGTCGCACGAGCCGGCGTCGGCCTCGACAACGTGGACGTCTCCGCCGCCACCAAGGCCGGCGTGATGGTCGTCAACGCCCCCACCTCGAACATCGTGACCGCCGCGGAACTCGCCTGCGGTCTGATCCTCTCCAGCGCCCGCAACATCCCGCAGGCCAACGCCGCGCTGAAGAACGCCGAGTGGAAGCGCAGCAAGTACACGGGCGTCGAGTTGGCCGAGAAGACGCTGGGCGTGGTCGGCCTCGGCCGGATCGGCGCGCTCGTCGCGCAACGCATGTCGGCGTTCGGCATGAAGGTCGTCGCCTACGACCCCTACGTCCAGCCGGCCCGGGCCGCGCAGATGGGCGTCAAGGTGCTGTCCCTGGACGAGCTGCTCGAGGTCTCCGACTTCATCACCGTCCACCTGCCGAAGACCCCCGAGACCCTCGGTCTGATCGGCGACGAGGCGCTGCACAAGGTCAAGCCGTCGGTCCGTATCGTCAACGCCGCCCGCGGCGGGATCGTGGACGAGGAGGCGCTGTACTCGGCGCTGAAGGAGGGCCGGGTCGCCGGCGCGGGCCTCGACGTGTACGCGAAGGAGCCGTGCACGGACTCGCCGCTGTTCGAGCTCGACCAGGTCGTCTGCACCCCGCACCTTGGGGCGTCCACCGACGAGGCGCAGGAGAAGGCCGGTATCGCGGTCGCCAAGTCGGTGCGCCTCGCGCTCGCCGGCGAGCTGGTGCCCGACGCGGTGAACGTGCAGGGCGGTGTCATCGCCGAGGACGTCAAGCCGGGTCTGCCGCTCGCCGAGAAGCTCGGCCGTATCTTCACCGCGCTCGCGGGCGAGGTGGCCGTCCGGCTCGACATCGAGGTCTACGGCGAGATCACCCAGCACGATGTGAAGGTGCTCGAACTGTCCGCGATCAAGGGTGTGTTCGAGGACGTGGTGGCCGAGACGGTCTCGTACGTCAACGCGCCGCTGTTCGCCCAGGAGCGCGGTGTCGAGGTGCGCCTGACCACCAGCTCGGAGGCCACCGACCACCGCAATGTGGTGACTGTGCGCGGCACGCTCGCCGACGGCGAGGAGGTCGCGGTGTCCGGCACGCTGACCGGCCCGAAGAACCACCAGAAGATCGTGGCGGTGGGCGACTACGACGTGGACCTGGCGCTCGCGGACCACATGGTCGTGCTCCGCTACTCCGACCGCCCCGGCGTAGTCGGGACCCTGGGCCGCATCCTCGGCGAGGCGGGTATCAACATCGCCGGCATGCAGGTGGCTCGTGACATCGCCGGCGGCGAGGCACTGGCGGTTCTCACGGTCGACACCACGGTTCCGCAGAGCGTGCTGACGGAGGTCGCGGAAGAGATCGGCGCCACGTCGGCGCGCTCGGTGAACCTCGTCTGACGCCCACGCGATCAGTGACGGGGCCCGGGCCACCTGAGGTGGCCCGGGCCCCGTCGTGTCGTCCGTCGTCTACTCCTGGGCGTCCCGCACCCGGATGCCCCGCAGGGTCGCCGTGGCCAGTGCGGCCGCGGCCAGCAGCAGGACGGCTCCGGTGATCGCCGCCGACTGCATACCGCTGGTGAACGCCTCACGCGCCGTGCCCAGCAGTTCGGCTCCCGCCCGGCCCGGCATCGAGTGGGCCGCCGCGAGCGCTCCGCCCAGCGTCTCGTGGGCGGGTGAGGGGGCCGAAGCCGGGATGCGGTGGCGGTAGACCGCGGTACCGATGGAGCCGAGGACCGCCATGCCCAGTGCACCGCCGAACTCGGCGCCCGTCTCCATCAGGGAGGACGCCGTGCCCGCCCGCTCCGCCGGCGCGGCGCCCATGGCCAGGTCCATCATCTGCGAGATCACGGTGACGATTCCGGCGGCCAGCACGCCCGCCCCGGCCAGCACCAGCCACATCGAGTCGGTGCCGGCGAGTGCCAGCATCCCGTAGCCGCAGGCTGCGGCGGCGAATCCGGCCGTGACGACATGGGCCTGGTCCACGCCCTTCTGCACCAGCTGGGTGGTCACGGGGGCCGCGAAGCCGATCAGCACGGAGGGGAGCAATGCCCACAGCGCGGCCTCCAGGGCGCTCTTGCCCAGGACCGACTGCAGGTACTGAGTGGTGAAGTACGCCGAGCCCAGCATGGCGAAGGACGAGATCAGGTTGAGGGCGAGGGCGGGAGCGAAGCCGCGCGAGCGGAAGAGGGCCGGAGGGACGAGCGGGGACGCCGCCGTGCGCTGGCGGTGCACGAACAGCGCCGCGAACAGCAGGCCCACCGTCAGCGACAGCACGTACTGGACGTGCCATCCGTTGGCCGGGATCTCTTTGAGGCCGTAGATCAAGGGCAGCACCGCGGCCATCGAAAGCGGCACACCGAGCAGGTCGAAGCGGCCGGGCCGGGGGTCCTTCGACTCGGGGAGCAGGACGGGGCCGAGGACCAGGAGCAGGGCCATCGCGGGCAGGTTGACCAGGAAGACGGAACCCCACCAGAAGTACTGGACGAGCACTCCGCTCATCACCGAGCCGAGCGCGATACCGGCCGTCATCACGCCGGACCACAGGCCGATCGCCTTGGCACGCTGACCGGGGTCGGTGAACATTGTGCGGATCAGCGCCATCGTCGACGGCATCAGGGTGGCGCCGCCGATGCCGAGGACCGCGCGGGCCGCGATCAGGGTCTCGGCGCTGTTCGCGTACGCCGCCACCAGTGAGGCGGTGCCGAAGGCCGCCGCGCCGAGCAGCAGCAGCCGACGCCGTCCGATGCGGTCGCCCAGGGACCCCATCGTCATCAGCAGTCCGGCGAGGACGAAGGCGTAGATGTCGAAGATCCACAGCTGCTGCGTGCTGCTCGGCTCCAGGTCCGCGGTGATCGCCGGGATCGCGAAGTAGAGGACGGAGACGTCCATCGAGACCAGTAGCAGCGGAAGCATCAGGACGCCGAGCGCGGTCCATTCGCGGCGGCCGGCCCGGGCCGGGGTGCTCGGGGCGGCGAGGTTGTTGCTCGTGCTCGTCGAGTTCGTCATGCCGAGGACTGTACGGACGTCTTAAACGCTTGTCTAGTACGAGCGTATAAATCGCTCGTCTAGGACGGTTGTCTGAATCGGAGTAGGGTGACCGCATGGGACACCGTGAGGATCTGCTCGAGGGCGCCAAGCGCTGCCTGCTGGAGAAGGGCTTCATGCGCACCACGGCGCGCGACATCGTCAAGGAGTCGGGGACCAACCTGGCGTCC
The DNA here is from genome assembly GCF_053598275.1 of Streptomyces sp. NPDC001156. NCBI lineage: Bacteria > Bacillati > Actinomycetota > Actinomycetes > Kitasatosporales > Streptomycetaceae > Streptomyces > Streptomyces sp. NPDC001156. Next base: position 26,631 of record NZ_JBSFJX010000053.1, read on the forward strand.
ATCGGCTACCACTACGGCTCCAAGGACGCGCTGCTGGTGAAGGCGTACGTCTCGCTGGTCGAGGGGATGGGCGACCGTTTCGACCCCGGCTGGGGCGCAGGCGGCGAGACGAGGACGCCGCCGGGTTCGCTGGAGCGCTTCCAGGAGGTGTGGAGCAACATCATCCGGTCGCTGCCCGAGTCGCGGGCCGTCCTGCTGCTGAGCCTGGAGCTCATCCTCCAGGGCGACCGGCTGCCGGAGGTGCGCAAACTGCTGGCCGAGGCGCAGGAGGAAGGCCGCTCAGGACTGCTGCCCCTGTTCCACGACCTGCCCGAGGCGGAGTTCGGCAAGGAGACCGTCGACACCGAGGGCCGGTTCTACCAGACCCTCCTCCAGGGGCTCATGGTGCAGTGGATCTTCGACCCGGACACGGCGACCAGTGGCGATCAGCTCGCCGAGGGCCTGCGCCGGGTGGTCGAGTCGGCCACCGGGGACCGCACGCCCGAAGGCGCCTAGAGTCGCGCCCCTTTCAGCGCCATGTGCAGCAGCAGGCGGTCCTCGCCGTCGTCCAGATCCAGGCCGGTGAGCTGCTCGACGCGGGACAGCCGGTAGTACAGCGTCTGGCGGTGGATCCCCAGTTCGGCGGCGGTGCGTCCCGCCTGGCCCGCACAGTCCAGGAACACCTCGGCCGTGCGGGCGAGTTCGCGGTGGGCGGGGGCGAGCAGCACGCGTACCGCAGGGTCGTGGGCGGTCTCGGGCGGGAGCGAGGTCAGCAGGCGGTAGGGGCCGATGGCCGGCCACTGTGCGACCGGGCCGAGCCGGGACTCCGCCAGTGCCGCACGGGCCGCCCCCGACGCCTCCTGCCAGGTGGTGCCCAACTCGCCGAGGCCGTGCCGGACTGCGGCGACCCCCGCAGCCGCCCGCCCGGCGCCCGCGCCCTGCGCGTCCCGCAGCAGCCGGGCCGCGGCCGTCAGCGCCGGCGTGAGCACATCGGCCGAGCGCAACCGCACCAGCAGGGCCAGGCTCTGGCCCGAGTTGCCCCACGGCACCGTGCACAGCGCGGTCGCGGCCGGGATCGTACGGGCCGACGGGGCATCGTCCGGGTCGGCAGAGGGCCAGGGGGCGACACAGACCAGCGTGTGCAGGCCCTCCGCCCGCGCTCCCAGCGCCGCACGCAGTTCGGCCACCGCCGCCTCCTGCTGCCAGCCGCGCTCCGCGGTGAGCACCGCCCGCAGTTCCCGCGTCAGATCCGCGCCCGCCTGCGCCTCGTCGGCGAGCAGACCCCCGATACGGGCGGCGACCTCCATCGCCGCCGACAGCTGCGCCTCCGATGGGCCCGGTTCGTCGGCGAGCAGCCACACATAGCCGAGGACGACACCCCGATGGCGTACCGGCAGACAGATCCTTCCGCGGTAGACGCCCGCCTCCGGGCTCGGCGGAATGCGGACCGGTCCGGTGGCGCGGGCGATGCCGAAGCCCTCGAACCACCGGCGCACGGCAGCCGTGGAGCGGCGCGTGAGGATCGAGCGGGTGCGGACCGGGTCGAGGGACGCCTCGTCGAACTCGCCGTCGCTGTCGTACGCGGCGAAGGCGATCAGCTCGAAGTCACGGTTCTCCAGGGTCGCGGGGGCACCGAGCAGCGCCGAGATCTCGTCGACGAGCTCCTGGTAGTCGCCACGGCCGGCCTTGAAGACATCCGCCACACGGGCATTCTCCCGCATTTTCCAAGCCGCCTCATACAAACGTCTGAGATCCAGGGCACGGATGCGTGACAGCTGTCGATGGCCGACGATCGGAGGAATCCTTAGGTTTCACGGTGGTTCTCTGTGCCGTACCCGAGTCGTCGGGATTCGGCCTCCTGTTGCCCCTGTGGAGGTGCCCCGTGCTGGGTCCCGTGATTCTCGCCGCGTCGCGCAGCGACCGGATGCGCCGTCTGATCTCGGCGGCCCCGGTGACCAAGCAGGTCGTCGACCGCTTCATCCCCGGCGAGACCGTGGACCAGATCGTCCCCGTCATCGAGGAGCTCACCGGCAGGGGCCTGGAGCTCACCATGGACGTCGTCGGCGAGGACATCACGTCCCCGGCGCAGGCCACGGCCGCGCGGGACGCCTACCTGCTGCTGATCGACCGGCTGAGGGACCTGGAGCTCGGTACGAAGGCCGAGATGTCCGTCAAGCTCTCCATGTTCGGCCAGGCGCTGCCCGGCGGTCACGAGCTGGCCCTGGCCAACGTGCGCCCCGTGGTGGAGGCCGCCGCGGCGATCGGCACCACCGTCACCCTGGACGCCGAGGATCACACCACCCTCGACTCGATGTTCGCCATCCACGAGGAGCTGCGGAAGGACTTCCCGCAGACCGGCTGTGTGATCCAGGCCTACCTCTTCCGCACCGAGGAGGACGCCCGCCGCCTCGCCGCGAGCGGCAGCCGGGTGCGTATCGTGAAGGGGGCGTACAAGGAGCCCGCGTCGGTCGCGTACCAGCAGAAGCACGAGATCGACAAGGCGTACGTCCGCATCCTGAAGACGCTGATGGACGGCGAGGGGTACCCGATGATCGGCTCCCACGACCCGCGGATCATCTCCATCGCGCAGGAACTCGCCCGGCGCGCCGGGCGCAAGCTGGACGAGTACGAGTTCCAGATGCTGTACGGCATCCGCAGCGAGGAGCACCTGCGCCTGGCCGCCGAGGGCCACCGTATGCGCGTCTACACCGCGTACGGCACCGACTGGTACGGCTACTTCATGCGCCGTCTCGCCGAGAAGCCCGCGAACCTGCGCTTCTTCGTCCGCTCGATGGTCAGCAAGGGCTGAGCCCGAACACCCGCTCACGTCAAGGAGTTACGGAACCCATGGACGCTGTGACCCAGGTCCCCACCCCCGTCAACGAGCCGGTGCACGGCTACGCCCCCGGCTCTCCCGAGCGCGCCCGGCTGGAGGCCAAGCTCAAGGAGCTGGCCGAGAACCCGGTCGACCTGCCGATGACGATCGGCGGCGAGAAGCGGATGGGCGGCGGCGAGCCGTTCCAGGTCGTGCAGCCGCACAACCACAAGGCGGTCCTCGGCACGCTCCGCAACGCCACCCAGCAGGACGCCAAGGACGCCATCGACGCGGCTCTGGCCGCCGCGCCCGCCTGGCGCGCGATGTCCTTCGACGACCGCGCGGCGGTCATCCTGCGCGCCGCCGAGCTGCTCGCCGGCCCCTGGCGCGAGACCATCGCCGCCTCCACCATGCTCGGCCAGTCCAAGACCGCCCAGCAGGCCGAGATCGACAGCCCGTGCGAGCTGGTCGACTTCTGGCGCTTCAATGTCCACTACGCCCGCCAGATCCTGGCCGAGCAGCCCCCGGCCAACTCCCCGGGCGTGTGGAACCGTCTCGACCACCGCCCGCTGGAGGGCTTCGTCTACGCGATCACGCCGTTCAACTTCTCGGCGATCGCGGGCAACCTGCCCACCGCGCCCGCGCTGATGGGCAACGTCGTGGTCTGGAAGCCGTCCCCGACCCAGACCCACGCCGCCGTGCTGCTGATGCAGCTGCTGGAGGAGGCGGGCCTGCCCAAGGGCGTCATCAACCTCGTCACCGGCGACGGCATCGCGGTCTCCGAGGTCGCGCTCGAGCACCGGGACCTGGCGGGCATCCACTTCACCGGCTCGACCAAGACCTTCCAGTACCTGTGGAAGACGATCGGCAACAACATCGAGAAGTACCGTTCGTACCCGCGTCTGGTCGGCGAGACCGGCGGCAAGGACTTCCTCGTCGCGCACCCGAGCGCCGACCGCGCGGTCCTGAAGACGGCGCTGACCCGCGGTTCCTTCGAGTACCAGGGCCAGAAGTGCTCGGCGACCTCCCGCGCGTACGTTCCGGCGTCCATCTGGAACTCCGGCTTCAAGGAGGAGTTCGCGGCCGAGGTCGACCACCTGACCATGGGTGACGTCACCGACCTGTCGAACTTCATCGGCGCCGTGATCGACGAGCGTGCGTTCGCCAAGAACAAGGCCGCCATCGACCGGGCGAAGGAGGACCCGACCTGCACGATCGTCGCGGGCGGCAGCTACGACGACTCGGTCGGCTACTTCGTGCGCCCGACCGTCATCGAGTGCACCGACCCGGAGAACGAGGTCTTCCGCACCGAGTACTTCGGCCCGGTCCTCGCCGTGCACGTCTACGAGGACGAGAAGTACGACGAGATGCTCGCCCAGATGGAGTCGGTCTCCGACTACGCGCTGACGGGTTCGGTCGTCGCCAACGACCGCGCCGCGGCTGCGTACACGATGGAGAAGCTGCGCTACGCGGCCGGCAACTTCTACATCAACGACAAGTCGACCGGCGCCGTGGTCGGTCAGCAGCCCTTCGGCGGCGGCCGCGCCTCCGGCACCAACGACAAGGCCGGTGCTCCGCAGAACCTGCTGCGCTGGACCCTGACCCGCGCCATCAAGGAGGCGCTGGTTCCGCCGACCGACTACACCTACCCGCACATGGGCTGATTGCCCCTGACCACCGCCCCCGCCCCGGTTGCGAAGAACTCGGGACGGGGGCGGTTCTCATTGCGCGAAAGGTCATCCTGGTCCAGTGGCCACCCGATCCCGCACGGTCCACACCGCGGACCTCACTCCAGGTCGCCCTTGCGGCCTCGGCCCCCGCGGCGTGGTGCGGCTGCGCGGCGAGGAGGGCTGCACCTTCGTGCGCCCCGCGGTCGCGGGCCCCTCGACCCGAAGCACAAGCCGGTCTTCGACTGGCGGGACGGCGACGTGCTCTGACGTCCGTCGTCGGACGCGGCTGGGCCAGGCAGGGGACCGGCATCCGGGTGGCTGACAGACGTGCAGGTCAGGGGCGTGTGACCCGAGTGGCGTCTCAGATAGTAGGAAGTCCGAGTAATTGTGGAGACAGACGCGCGCTCCTCGCTTAGCTTTGTAGGAGCCGAACGTCTCGCTCGATCAAGCGAATGGCGGTCGTGAGCCGGGCCCCGTGCAGGCAACCCCTGCGGCACCGCTCCCCGCCCCTCCGGCGTCTCGTTACCCCTTTTCCGCACTCCCGGATGTCGAAGGAGTCGATTTCCCATGGCCGAGACGACCGCCCGCCGCCGAGTCCGTCACCTTTCCCGTACGAGCGAGTCCGACCGCAAGAAGGCCGCCGCCGCGCTTCAGCGTGCGCTCGACCGCCGGGACAACGGCGGCGAGACCGGCCACTGAGCCGCGGCCCTCACTCCGAGGACCGCTGATCCCCGGTCGGGCCGGGAGACCACCCACCTGCCGGGAGCCGCACCCGCACGAGGTGCGGCGCGGCCGGGCGCTCAGCGTCATGTGCCGCGCCGCACCTCGAGGTGTTCGCTCCGCATCCGCACGTCACACCGCGCGCGGGTGCCCGGCACCAGGAGCAGTGAGCCGCGAGCGACCGGCGCCGACGAGTGTCCGTATCCCGGACGCTCCGTGTCATTGGATGGGACAAGGAGTACGGTGCCGTCATGTCTCGCAGCATCAATCTCGCAGTGATTCCCGGTGACGGCATCGGCCAGGAGGTCGTGGCCCAAGGGCTGAGAGTCCTCTCCGCCGTCCTTCCGCAGGATGTGAAGCTGGAGACCAAGGAGTACGACTTCGGCGCCCGGCGCTATCACGCCACCGGTGAGACCCTCACCGACGCCGACTTGGAGCAGCTCAAGCAGCACGACGCGATCCTGCTCGGCGCGATCGGCGACCCGTCGGTGCCGTCCGGGGTCCTGGAGCGAGGCTTCCTGCTCAAGCTCCGCTTCGCCTTCGACCACCACGTCAACCTGCGGCCCTCCAAGCTGCTCCCGGGTGTCGCCACGCCGCTCGCGGGCCAGCCCGAGATCGACTTCGTCGTGGTCCGCGAGGGCACCGAGGGCCCGTACACGGGCAACGGCGGCACGATCCGCACCGGCACCCCGCACGCGGTCGCCACCGAGGTCTCGCTGAACACCGCCTTCGGTATCGAGCGCGTCGTGCGCGACGCCTACGCCCGCGCGCAGGCCCGCCCCCGCAAGAAGCTGGCCCTCGTCCACAAGAACAACGTGCTGGTGCACGCCGGTCACCTGTGGACGGACATCTTCACCCAGGTGGGCGAGGAGTTCCCCGAGGTCACCACCGAGTACATGCACGTGGACGCGGCGACGATCTACCTCGTCACGCAGCCCGAGCGCTTCGACGTGATCGTCACCGACAACCTCTTCGGCGACATCATCACCGACCTGGCCGCCGCCATCTCCGGCGGTATCGGAGTGGCCGCCTCCGGCAACATCAACCCGTCCGGCGAGTTCCCGTCGATGTTCGAGCCCGTGCACGGCTCGGCGCCCGACATCGCGGGCCAGGGCAAGGCAGACCCGTCTGCCACCGTCCTGTCGGTCGCCCTCCTGCTGCGTCACCTCGGCTACGAGTCCGAGGCGACCCGCATCGAGGAGGCCGTCTCCGCCGACCTCGCGGAGCGCGCGGGCCGGCCCGCCCGCACCACCGACGAGATCGGCGACGCGCTCGCCGTACGAGTAGCCGGCTGACCCGCCGCGCTTCTCACACCTCTGAGAAAGGCCGTCGGGTCGCCTTTGCGCCCGGCGGCTTTCCCATGTCGTCGCCGGGTGTCACCATCGACGCACCCCTGGGCTACCCCTTGGGCCGCATTCACACCGTTTCGGCGGCGACTCTTCGCTTGCGATAATCGAACCAGGAGCCGCGGAATGAGGGAATGCTCGGACGTCCTACGACCGCCGATGGCGGGACGGGCGTGAGCGCGGCCCGTCAACACAACCGGTGAAGGACAACCACACATGACGACGCCCACGATCGAGCTCAAGCCCTCCGCCAGTCCGCTCTCCGACGCGGAGCGGGAGGCGATCCTGGCCAACCCCGGGTTCGGCCGCCACTTCACCGACCATATGGTGACGATCAAGTGGACCGAGGGTCGGGGCTGGCACGACGGTCAGCTCGTCCCGTACGCCCCGATCTCCCTCGACCCCGCCACCAACGTCCTGCACTACGCGCAGGAGATCTTCGAGGGCCTCAAGGCGTACCGCCGCCCCGACGGCTCGGTCGCCACCTTCCGCCCGGAGATGAACGCCCGGCGCTTCCAGCGCTCCGCCCGGCGCCTGGCCATGCCCGAGCTGCCGGTCGAGACGTTCATCGAGGCCTGCGACGCGCTCGTCCAGCAGGACAAGGCGTGGGTGCCCGCGCACGGCGGCGAGGAGTCGCTCTACCTGCGCCCGTTCATGATCGCCACCGAGGTCGGGCTGGGCGTGAAGCCCGCCAACGAGTACCTGTTCCTTGTGATCGCCTCCCCGGCCGGCGCCTACTTCGCCGGCGGCGTCAAGCCGGTCTCCATCTGGGTCTCCGAGGACCGGGTCCGCGCCGTCCCCGGCGGCATGGGCGACGCCAAGACGGGCGGCAACTACGCGGCCTCCCTGCTCGCCCAGGCCGAGGCCGCCGCCAAGGGCTGCGACCAGGTCTGCTACCTCGACGCCGTAGAGCACAAGTGGGTCGAGGAGCTCGGCGGCATGAACCTGTACTTCGTGTACGGGGACAGGATCGTCACCCCCTCGCTGACCGGCTCGATCCTCGAGGGTGTCACCCGCGACTCCCTTCTCACCGTCGCCCGCGACCTCGGCTACGAGGCCGAGGAGGGCCGCGTCTCCATCGACCAGTGGCAGGCCGACTCCGAGAACGGCACCCTCACCGAGGTCTTCGCCTGCGGCACCGCAGCGGTGATCACCCCGGTGGGTACGGTCAAGCGCGCGAGTGCCGAGTGGAAGCAGCAGGACGGCGAGCCGGGCAAGGTCACCCTCGCCCTCCGCGATGCCCTGCTGGACCTCCAGCGCGGCACCCGCGAGGACACACACGGCTGGATGCACCAGCTCGGCTGAGCGTCTAAAGAACCGCCGGGCCCGCCCATTACATTGCGTCTGGGCGGCCCGGCGGTTCGTTCGAGGCGTAACGACCTCACCGCGTCACACGCGCCGCGTCGGCCGCAGAGCCTCGCGCTGCTCGCCGCATGTACCCCTCTGCTGCTGTTCGCCGCGTCCGCCATGCCCCCCCGCGTCTCGGGCCTTGCCCGCACCGGGTGCAGTCGGGTGATGTCGCGGGACGAACATGGTCACCCTCGGCTGCGCCTGACTTAGAGCACCGCTCAAAGCAGTGTGATCTGTGTCGGCCATCGCAGGAGTTCCGTTCCCTGATACCAGCGTCTAGAGTGAGAGCGCGCTTAGAGCAACGCTCTAAAGTCTGGGAATCAAGGAGGTGCCGCTGCGTGAGACTCACCCCCACGGAACGTGACCGGCTGCTGCTGTTCGGAGCCGCCGAGCTCGCTCGCGCGCGGCGGGCCCGGGGTCTGAGGCTGAACGTGCCGGAGGCCACCGCGCTGATCGCCGACACCGTCTGCGAGGCCGCCCGGGACGGGAAGCGGCTCGCCGAGGCCATCGAGGCGGCGCGGTCCGTACTCGGTCCGGACGATGTGCTGCCGGGTGTCGCGGACGTCGTCACCGAGGTGCACGTCGAGGCGGTCTTCGACGACGGGTCACGGCTCGCGGTGGTCTCCGACCCCATCGGACAAGGGCTCGGGGAACAGGCCCCCGGAGCGCTGCTCCCGGGGCCCGTGCACGCCGAGCCGGAGGCGGTCGTGCGGGTGCCCGTGACCAACACCGCCACGGTCCCGGTCTCCGTCACCTCCCACTTCCACTTCTTCGAGGCCAACCCAAGACTCGACTTCGCGCGTGCCGACGCCTACGGCATGCGGCTCGCCGTGCCCGCCGGGTCGTCCGTCCGGTTCGGGCCGGGGGAGACCGTCGAGGTCGGGCTCGTGCCGATCGGCGGCGGCCGGGTCGCGATCGGTTTCGCGGGTCTCGTCGACGGCCCGCTGGACGAGCCCGGAGCGAAGGAAGAGGCCCTGCGGCGGGCCGCCGCCTGCGGATATCTGGGAGCCGGCCGATGAACCCCTACGCCTACGCGGCCACCCACGGCCCCCGGGTCGGCGACCGTGTCCGTCTCGGCGACTCGGGTCTGGTGGTCCGTGTCGAGTCCGACGCGCAGAAGTACGGCGACGAGTTCCTCGCCGGCTTCGGCAAGACCGCCCGTGACGGGCTGCACCTCAAGGCCACGGCCGTACGCGACACCTGTGACATCGTCATCAGCAACGTGCTGGTGATCGACGCGACGCAGGGAATCCGGAAGGTCTCCATAGGCATCCGGGAGGGCCGGATCCACGCGATCGGCCGGGCCGGGAACCCGGACACCCTCGACGGGGTCGACGTCGTGGTCGGCACGGGTACCTCGATCGTCTCCGGCGAGGGGCTGGTCGCCACCGCCGGGGCCATCGACACGCACGTCCACCTGTTGTCGCCGCGCATCATGGAGGCCTCGCTGGCCTCCGGCGTGACCACGATCATCGGGCAGGAGTTCGGCCCGGTGTGGGGCGTCGGCGTCAACTCGCCGTGGGCGCTGCGGCACGCGTTCAACGCCTTCGACGCCTGGCCGGTCAACATCGGCTTCCTCGGCCGGGGCTCGTCGTCCGACCCCGCGCCCCTGACCGAGGCGCTGGCCGAGGGCGGCGCCTGCGGTTTCAAGGTGCACGAGGACATGGGCGCCCACACCCGCGCCCTCGACACCGCGCTGCGCGTGGCCGAGGAACACGACGTCCAGGTCGCCCTGCACAGTGACGGCCTCAACGAATGCCTGTCCGTCGAGGACACGCTCAAGGTCCTCGAGGGGCGGACCATCCACGCCTTCCACATAGAGGGCTGCGGCGGCGGTCATGTGCCCAACGTCCTGAAGATGGCCGGTGTCCCAAACGTCATCGGCTCCTCGACCAACCCGACGCTGCCCTTCGGCCGGGACGCCGTCGCCGAGCACTACGGCATGATCGTCTCCGTCCACGACCTCAAGACCGACCTGCCCGGCGACGCGGCCATGGCCCGCGACCGCATCCGTGCCGGAACCATGGGGGCGGAGGACGTGCTGCACGATCTCGGCGCGATCGGCATCACCTCGTCCGATGCGCAGGGCATGGGCCGCGCCGGCGAGACCGTGCGCCGCACCTTCGCCATGGCCGGGAAGATGAAGGCCGAGCTGGGTCCCCTGGAGGGCGACGGCCCGGACGACGACAACGCCCGCGTCCTGCGCTACATCGCGAAGCTGACGATCAACCCCGCGATCGCGCACGGCCTTTCGCACGAGGTGGGCTCGATCGAGGTGGGCAAGCTGGCCGACATCGTGCTGTGGCGACCGGAGTACTTCGGGGCCAAACCGCAGCTCGTGCTGAAGGCTGGCTTCCCGGCGTACGGAGTGGTCGGCGACCCCAACGCGGCCACCGACACCTGCGAACCCCTCGTGCTGGGACCCCAGTTCGGGGCGCACGGAGCGACCCCCGCCGACCTCTCCGTGGCCTTCGTCGCCCGAGCGGCCGCCGAGCAGGAGGGCGACCGGATGCCGACCCGAAGGCGACGGGTCGCCGTCCGGGGCACCCGTGGGATCGGCCCCGCCGACCTGCGCCTCAACGCCCGTACCGGAACGGTCGACGTCGACCAGCGCTCCGGCCTGGTGACTCTCGACGGCGATCCGCTGCGCTCCGAGCCGGTCGAGTCCGTCTCCCTCAACCGCCTGTACTTCCTGTGAGGACGTCAGACATGACCACCCCCGCCGCCGACGGCTTCCGCATGCCTGCCGAGTGGGCCCCGCACGAGCGCACCTGGATGGCGTGGCCGGGCCCCAACCCGACCTTCGACGACCCCGAGGCCCTGGCGGCATCCGAGAGCGCCTGGGCGGCGGTGGCCCGCGCCGTGCGCCGCTTCGAGCCGGTCACCGTGGTCTGCGGTCCGGGCCGCTCGGCTGAGGCCCGTACCCTCCTCGGCCCGGGGATCGACACCGTCGAACGCGACCTCGACGACGCCTGGATGCGTGACATCGGCCCGACCTTCCTCACCGACGGGAAGGGCGGACTGGCCGCCGTGGACTGGACGTTCAACGGCTGGGGCGCCCAGAGCTGGGCCCGCTGGGAGCACGACGCCAAGATCGCCGCGTATGTGTCGGACCTTGCGGGCGCCCGGACGTACGCCTCGAAGCTGGTCAACGAGGGCGGCGCGATCCACGTCGACGGCGAGGGGACGGTCCTGCTCACCGAGACGGTCCAGCTCGGCCCCGAACGCAACCCGCACTGGACGAAGGAGCAGGTGGAGGCGGAGATCCACGCCCACCTCGGCACCCGCAAGGCGATCTGGCTGCCGCGCGGCCTGATCGCCGACTACCCTCCGCACGGCTTCGGCACCCTCGGCCATGTCGACATCGTCGCCGCGTTCGCCCGCCCCGGCGTGGTCGTCGCCCACCACCAGCCGGACCCGGCCCACCCCGACCACGAGGTGACGAAAGAGGTGATCGGGATCCTGAGGTCCGCCACCGACGCCCGGGGCCGCCGCCTGGAGGTCGTCGAGGTCCCCGCCCCCACCGTCCTGGAGGCCGACGGCCACTGGGCCGACTACTCCTACATCAACCACTACCTCTGCAACGGCGGAGTGGTGCTGTGCGGCTTCGACGACCCTCGGGACGAGATCGCCGCCGGGATCTTCCGCCGGCTGTTCCCCGAGCGGACGGTGACGCTCGTCGACGCCCGGACGATCTTCGCGGCCGGGGGCGGCATCCACTGCATCACCCAGCAGCAGCCGAAGACGGCCCTCGGATAGAACGTTCCGGTGAATGTGATGCTCCGCGCCACCCGCGGAAGACGGCTGACCGCGCCGGTTCGCCGGCCCGACGAGATGCCGGGGCGCCCCGAACGGCCGGCGATCGACGACCTCGGCGTCTCCCGCCTCGGCGGCTGCCGCGCCGCCTGCCCCGACCATGGGGTCACCAGCGTCTGTTCCTGCGCGGCAGAGGCCGCCGTAGCGGCCTCCGTCTGCTCGGGCGGACACGAGACCCGGCTCGTCCCGGACGCCTTCCGGGTGCACGCAGCACAGGACGTGGAGGCGACCGGATGACCCGCAGCCGGCAGTCCGCCCCGCCCCGCGAGGACGTCCTCGCCGCCGCCATGGAGATGATCGCCGAGCGCGGTCTGGAAAAGCTCACCATGGCCGCGCTCGGGCGCGAGGTCGGGATGAGCAGCGGCCATCTGCTCTACTACTTCCGTTCCAAGGACGAACTGCTGTTGCGGGCCCTCGAGTGGAGCGAGGGCCGGCTCGGCGCCGAGCGCGGACGGCTGCTCAGCCGCGGGGTGACTGCCCGCGAGCGCCTCGACGCCTACGTTGACCTCTACGTCCCGGACGGCCACCGCGACCCGCACTGGACGCTCTGGCTGGAGGTGTGGAACCGCTCGCAGAACGCCGACGACGACGCCCGCGACCGGCAGGCCGCCATCGAGCGCGCCTGGCACCGCGACCTGGTCGCCCTGATCGCGGAGGGCGTCTCGCGCGGCGAGTTCCGGCCCGTCGACGCCGACCGCTTCGCCGCCCGGCTGCGCGCCCTGCTCGACGGCTTCTCCATCCACGTGGCGATCGGCCTGCGCGGCACCGACCGGGAGCAGATCCTCGGCCATGTACGGGAGTTCCTGGACGAGTTCCTGGGGCGGCCGGGGAATCCGGACACCTGAGACGAGTCCCTGGGGCGGCCGGAAAATCCGGACACCTGATCGGCCGCCGGAGGCCGGCACCCCCCGGTGGCGTGAACGCGATGGACAACACCCGACGCGCTCTTGTCGCATTCGCGAACGACGGGCACGTTACGGGCCATGGGACGAGAGCACTGGAAGAGGATCTGGATCGGCTCGGCCGGCAACATGGTGGAGTGGTACGACTGGTTCGTCTACGCGAGCTTCGCCACCTACTTCGCCGGGACCTTCTTCCCGGACGGGAACCCCACGGCCCAGCTGATGAACACGGCGGGCATCTTCGCGGTCGGTTTCTTCATGCGTCCGGTCGGCGGCTGGCTGCTCGGCCGGATCGGTGACCGCAGAGGGCGCAAGGCCGCCCTGACCCTCACGGTCACGCTGATGTCCGCCTCGGCGATCCTCATCGCCGTCGCGCCGACCTACGCCGTCGCGGGGTACGGCGGCGCGCTCGTGCTGCTCGTCGCCCGCCTGCTGCAGGGCCTGTCGGTGGGCGGCGAGTACGCGGCCAGCGCCACCTACCTCACCGAGGCGTCCGACCCGGCGCGGCGCGGGTTCGCCTCCAGCTTCCAGTACGTGTCGATGACCGCGGGCCAGATCGTCGGTCTCGGCCTCCAGATCGTCCTCCAGCGCACGATGTCCGACGACGCACTGCACAGCTACGGCTGGCGTATCCCGTTCGTGGTGGGTGCGCTGGGCGCGGCGGTCGTCTTCTATCTGCGCCGGAACATGCTGGAGACCGAGGTCTACGAGGCCGGCGAGACCGGCGGCGCGGAGCGCGGCTCGCTGCGCGCGCTGTGGCGGCACCGGCGCGAGGCCCTGCTGGTGATCGCTCTGACCATGGGCGGCACGGTCGCGTACTACACGTACACCACCTATCTGACCAAGTACCTGTCCAACTCGGCGGGTCTGTCCAAGGAGACGGCGACCCTCGTCTCCTTCACCGCGCTGATCGTCTTCGCCTGCCTCCAACCGCCGGCCGGCCGACTCGCCGACCGGATCGGCCGCCGTCCGCTACTGATCACCTTCGCGGTCGGCTCCACCTTCCTGACGGTCCCGATCATGACGCTGCTGAAGCGCGCGAGCAGTTTCTGGCCGGCGCTGGGCCTGTCCCTGCTCGCCCTGGTCGTGGTCACGGGGTACACCTCGATCAACGCCTGTGTGAAGGCGGAACTGTTCCCCACGGGCGTCCGGACCCTGGGCGTCGCCCTGCCGTACGCCCTCGCCAACGCGCTCTTCGGAGGGACGGCGGAATACGTGGCGCTGTGGTTCAAGGACGCGGGCGTGGAGTCCGGCTTCTCCTGGTACGTGGCGGGCTGTGCGGCGGTGTCCCTTGTGGTCTATGTCACCATGAGGGAGACGCGGGACCTGGATTTGACCCGGGTGAGCACCTCCGAGTCGTCCTCGTTGACGACCGCATCCTGAGACAGCGGTGAGCGCGAGGGTGGATTGTGCCAGACTGCCGCCGTGCTCTCGTTCGCCATGATTATTGGCAGCAGGCGCGCCGGTCCGCAGTGACCGCTACGTACGACCAGGTACGGGCGGCCACCGTCGTCCTCGACCCGCGCGCAGACCTCTCGCACCCGCGAGAGGTTTTTCGTTTTCCTGGCCCACCTTCAGCTGGGAGGCACGCGCGAGGGACTATGGGGGGACGGTGGAACCGGTCATTCCGGTAGACCGAGATCAAATCAGGAGCCTTGAGACCATGACGGAAACCAGCGAGCTCGACGACTCGTTCCACGTCTTCGACACGACGCTGCGCGACGGTGCGCAGCGCGAGGGCATCAACCTCACCGTCGCGGACAAGCTGGCCATCGCACGGCACCTGGACGACTTCGGCGTGGGCTTCATCGAGGGCGGCTGGCCCGGCGCCAACCCGCGGGACACGGAGTTCTTCGCGCGGGCCCAGGAGGAGATCGACTTCCGGCACGCCCAGCTCGTCGCCTTCGGCGCGACGCGCCGGGCCGGCGGCAAGGCGGCACAGGACCCGCAGGTCAAGGCACTGCTGGACTCGGGTGCACAGGTGATCACCCTGGTCGCGAAGTCCCATGACCGCCATGTCGAACTGGCCCTGCGCACGACGCTCGACGAGAACCTGGAGATGATCCGCGACACGGTCTCTCATCTGCGGGCCGAGGGCCGCCGGGTCTTCGTCGACTGCGAGCACTTCTTCGACGGCTACCGGGCCAACCCGGAGTACGCGAAGTCGGTGGTCCGCGCGGCGTCGGAGGCGGGCGCGGACGTGGTGATCCTCTGCGACACCAACGGCGGGATGCTGCCGGCCCAGGTCCAGGCGGTGGTGTCGACGGTCCTCGCGGACACGGGCGCCCGGCTCGGCATCCACGCGCAGGACGACACGGGGTGCGCCGTCGCCAACACCCTGGCGGCGGTGGACGCGGGCGCCACGCACGTGCAGTGCACGGCCAACGGCTACGGCGAGCGGGTGGGCAACGCGAACCTCTTCCCGGTGGTGGCGGCCCTGGAACTGAAGTACGGCAAGAAGGTGCTGCCCGTGGGCAGGCTGCGCGAGATGACGCGCATCTCGCACACGATCGCCGAGGTGGTCAACCTCACGCCGTCCACGCACCAGCCCTATGTGGGTGTCTCCGCCTTCGCCCACAAGGCCGGACTGCACGCGTCCGCGATCAAGGTGGACCCCGACCTGTATCAGCACATCGACCCCGAGCTCGTGGGCAACACCATGCGGATGCTGGTCTCCGACATGGCGGGCCGCGCGTCGGTGGAGCTCAAGGGCAAGGAGCTGGGGGTCGACCTGGGCGGCGACCGGGAACTGGTCGGCCGGGTCGTGGAGCGGGTGAAGGAGCGGGAGCTCAAGGGCTACTCGTACGAAGCGGCGGACGCCTCGTTCGAGCTGCTGCTGCGCGAGGAGGTGGCGGGCGCGCCGCTGCGCTACTTCCGCACCGAGTCCTGGCGGGCCATCGTCGAGGACCGCCCCGACGGCACCCACGCCAACGAGGGCACGGTCAAGCTCTGGGCGAAGGGCGAGCGCATCGTCGCGACGGCGGAGGGCAACGGCCCGGTCAACGCCCTGGACCGCGCCCTGCGGGTCGCCCTGGAGAAGATCTACCCCCAGCTCGCCGCGTTCGAGCTGGTCGACTACAAGGTCCGCATCCTGGAGGGCAAGCACGGCACGCAGTCCACGACCCGTGTGCTGATCTCCACCTCGGACGGCAAGGGCGAGTGGTCCACGGTCGGCGTCGCGGACAACGTGATCGCGGCCTCCTGGCAGGCGCTGGAGGACGCCTACACCTACGGCCTGCTGCGGGCCGGTGTGGAGCCGGCGGAGTAGCGGCCCGGCGGGCCTCAGCAGGAGTCCGCGGCGAGCTTCTCGAACTCGCCGCGGCTCACGACACGGTCGTCGGCCCAGATCTGGCCGGCCCGCGACCGGTCGAGACTGGCCCGACGGAAGGGGACGGCGCCGGATCGTCCGTCGTATGCGCGCCGCCCCCGTCCACGAGGGGCGGCGCGCACCGTCACCCCTCGGCTACTGCAGTCGCCACTTCTGGTTGGCCGCACCCGTGCACGACCAGATCTGCGCCCGGGCCCCGTTCGCCGACGAGTTGTCCGTCACGTCGAGGCACTTGTTCGCCGCCGAATTGACCACATCACCCGTCGACGAGTTGTACGACCACCGCTGGGCTCCGGTGCCATTGCAGTCGTACAACTGCACCTTGGCCCCGTCGGCCGTCGAACCGCCGGACACGTCAAGGCACTTCCCGAGCGCCTGGATCGACCCGTCGGCCTTCACCGTCCATTGCTGGGCGCTCGTCCCGTTGCAGTCGTACAGCTGAACGGCCGTGCCATTGGCGCTCGACGCGCCCGCCACGTCCAGGCACTTGCCGGCCAGGCCCACGAACGCCCCCGACTGCTCGCCGCTGCCCGACTGCGTCCCCGACCAGGTGAACGTCGCCGACGTCTTGCCCGGCAGGGAGTACGTCGCGTGCTGCCCACCCCAGTTGATCGTCACTGTCTTCGCCGAGGAGGCGTCGTTGTACGCGATCAGCGCCTTGGAACCGTCGGGGTTGCGCCAGGCCACGTTCGGCACCGCCGAGCTCGCCGTCGAGGCGATGCGCTGCGCGCCCGGCCGTACGAACTTCGTCAGGTGGCCCATCGTGTAGTACTCGACCGTGTAGTCGACCGTCCCGCTCGCACCGTCCCCGTTGTGGACCGTGATCAGGCCGGTGCAGGTGCCGCAACCGCCGTTGTGCGGGCCCATGTTCTGGTCCACCGCGAGCGACCACTTCGTCACGGACTTCGCCCAGTTGCGCGTGTAGTCGACGATGTTGAGCATGTCCTCGCGCTGCTGGTTGGCGATCCAGGTGCCACCCGAGTGCTCCGTGCCGAACGCGTCCAGCTGCGGGTACTGGTTGTGGACGGTCGTCTGTTTCGTGACGTCACCGCCGTACCCGTGCCAGGCGATGCCGCCGAAGTTCGGGTGCGAGCGGACCGCCGCGTCGTCCACCGTCTGCGCGGCGTACGAGTCGTACACGTCCCAGTTCCAGTCGTGCGCGAGCACCTTCGTGGACAGGCTCGCCGCCTGCAGCTTGGGCAGCAGTTCGCTCTTCGTGAAGTACGCGAGCCCGGACGCGTTCCAGCTCATCGACGGATAGCCCGAGCAGCACGTCGGCTCGTTCTGGGCCGTGACGTAGGAGACGGGAACGCCCTGGTCGCGGTAGGCCTGGAGGTACTTCGCGAAGTACGAGGCGTAGGCTCCGTAGTCCTCCGCCTTCAGCCAGCCCCCGTTGAGCTGCCCGCTGTCCTTCATCCAGGCGGGCGCCGTCCACGGCGTGGCCATGACCGTCAGCGAGGGGTTGAGCTGGAGCGCCTGCTTCGTCAGCGGAACCACGTCCGCCAGGTCGTGCGCGATCGAGAACTTGGTGAGGTTCGGGTCCGTCTGCCCGGCCGGTACGTCGTCGTAGGTGTAGCCGAAGCGCGCCAGGTCGGAGGCGCCCATCGGATTGCGCAGGAAGGACAGCCCGATGCCGTCCGTCGGCGAGAACAGCTTCCGCATCGTGGCGTCCCGCGTCGCCTGCGAGAGCGCCCCGCTGCTGTTCATGAGCCAGGCCGCGGTGTCCGTGAAGGACGCCCCGCCGCCGGTGAACGTCTGGTAGCGGGTGTTCTCGTCGACCGTGATGTTCTCGCCGCCGCCCCCGGCACCCGACTGGAAGGCGAACGGGGTCTGCGCCTGGAGCCCGCGCACCACATGGCGTCCGCCGGAGTCGTCGGTCGTGGTCAGCCAGGCCGTGATCTGTTCCCCGGCGGCATGCGCGGGGGCGGTGCCCGCCGCGGACAGGCCCGCGGTGGTGAGGAGTCCGGCGAGGAGCAGATGAACCGCGCGCAGCGGTGGTCTCATGGTGCGCCGCCCTTTCGGTGTGGGGGACTAGGGGGCGTGCGAGGCGTGAGTAAATGACGGCGCCGCGGCCGCGTCAAGAGGGTGCGCGTTCAGTTTCCGAAGGAACAACGTCCCTGATCCGGCCGGGACTTAGGTCTGTACCTGTTCTGACGTGAAGTCTTGACGGTTTCCCGGTGCACCAGTTAACTCACGCCCTGATCTAAGTCGTAAGCTCACGCCTGCGGACTACCAGAGCCAAGGGGAAGGTCCATGCGAAGAACCGCCCTGATCGCCTCCGCCACCCTGCTCACCGCCCTGTTCCCGCTCACCACCGCCGGGCCGGCGTCCGGCGCCGACGACCCGGCCCCCGTTCCCGTCGACCGCTTCGAGGGCGAGGTGCCCTTCGCGAGCCAGCCCGCCGACGGCATCTTCACCTGGGGCAGCGACGCCGACGACCCGCCGGCGCTGCAGTTCGCCGGCCGTACGGACGCCCCCGAGGGCGCCAAGGTCCTCGCCGGCACCTACGACATCAGCGGCTACGGCGGCTTCACCCACGACTTCGCGGCCGACCAACCGGCCCACGACTGGTCCGCCCACAAGGGCATACGCTTCTGGTGGGACGGCCAGAACAACGGCAAGAAGATCGCCTTCGAGATCAAGGACGGCGGTGCGAACGGCGAGGCCTCGGAGCTGTGGACCACCTCGTTCAACGATGACTTCACCGGCTGGAAACAGATCGAGATCCCCTTCACCGCCTTCACTTATCGCACGGACTACCAGCCTGTCGGCGGCATCGACCACGTCCTCGGGCTGACCCAGATGTGGGGCTACGCCCTCACGCTCCCGGTAGGCGTCAAGGGGCAGTTCGCCATGGACGACGTCGAGCTGTACGGCAAGGCCGACCAGTCCCTGCGGGCCTCCGTCACCACGGACTCCGCCGTCTACCCGGTCAGGGCGGGCGGCACGGCGCGGGTGACGGTCTCCGTCGGCACCACCGGTACCGCACCCCTCGACGAGCCCGTCACCGTCGCGTACGAGACGGCCGGCGGGTCCGCCGCGCCGGGCACCGACTACGCCCCCGTCGCGGGCACCGTGACCTTCCCGGCCGGGACGGTCTCCGGGACCTCGCGCACCATCGAGGTCGCCACCCGCAAGGACAAGAGCGCCGCGGCCGCCAAGACGATCCCGCTCAAGCTGACCGTCACGGGTGCCAAGGCCCCCACCGAGACCCCCCAGGTCGTCATCGACGCCCACGGCCTGCCGTACCTGGACAGCAAACTGCCGGTGCGCAAGCGGGTCGCGGACCTGGTCTCGCGCATGTCCCTGGAGGAGAAGGCCGGCCAGATGACCCAGGCCGAGCGCGCCGGCCTCACCTCACAGGGCGACATCGCCGCGTACGCCCTGGGCTCGCTGCTGTCCGGCGGCGGCTCGACCCCGACGCCCAACACCCCCGAGGCGTGGGCGAAGATGATCGACTCCTTCCAGCTGAGGGCGCAGGCGACCCGGTTCCAGATCCCGCTGATCTACGGAGTCGACGCGGTCCACGGCCACAACAACCTGGCCGGCGCCACGATCATGCCGCACAACATCGGCATCGGAGCCACGAGGGACCCGAAACTGGCCGAGAAGGCCGGTGCGGTGACGGCCAGTGAGGTACGTGCCACCGGTATCCCCTGGGACTTCGCGCCCTGCCTGTGCGTCACGCGCGACGAGCGCTGGGGCCGCTCCTACGAGTCCTTCGGTGAGGACCCGGCCCTCGTCGAGTCCATGGAGACGGTCATCCAGGGCCTCCAGGGGCGCGCCGACGGCAAGGACCTGAGCCGCGACGACAAGGTCCTGGCCACCGCCAAGCACTTCGTCGGCGACGGCGGCACCGAGTACGGCTCCTCGACGACGGGGTCGTACAAGATCGACCAGGGTGTCACCAAGGTCACCCGCCAGCAGCTGGAGGACATCCACCTGGCGCCCTACCAGACGGCGGTCGACCGCGGCATCGGCTCGGTCATGCCGTCGTACTCCTCGCTGGACATCCTCGGCGACGGCCAGGGCCCGGTGAAGATGCACGCCCGCGGCGACATGATCAACGGCGTGCTCAAGAACCGGATGGGCTTCGACGGCTTCGTCATCAGCGACTGGAACGCCATCGACCAGCTCCCCGGCGACTACGGGTCCCACGTCCGCACCGCGGTCAACGCGGGCGTCGACATGATGATGGTGCCGTACACGTACAAGGACTTCCGTACGGCTCTGATCAGCGAGGTGCAAGCGGGCCGCGTCAGCGAGAAGCGGATCGACGACGCCGTCTCGCGCATCCTGACGCAGAAGTTCAAGCTGGGCCTGTTCGAGCACCCGTACGCCGACACGAGCGGCGCCGCTCGGATCGGCTCCGCCGAGCACCGGGCCGTGGCCCGACAGGCGGCCGCCGAGTCCCAGGTGCTGCTCAAGAACGCGAACGGCGTGCTGCCGCTGAAGCAGAGCCAGAAGGTGTACGTCGCCGGCTCCAACGCCGACGACCTCGGCAACCAGACCGGCGGCTGGACCATCACCTGGCAGGGCGCCTCCGGCAACCACACCCAGGGCACGACCATCCTGCAGGCGATGCGCAAGGCCGGGGGAGACGTCACCTACTCCAAGGACGCCTCGGCACCGCTGAACGGCTACGACGTCGGCGTGGTCGTCGTCGGTGAGACCCCGTACGCCGAGGGCGTCGGCGACGTCGGCAACGGACACTCCCTGGAGCTGTCCGCCGCCGACAAGGCCGCCGTGGACAAGGTGTGCGGCGCCATGAAGTGCGCTGTGCTGATCGTCTCCGGACGGCCGCAGCTGATCGGCGACCAGCTGGGCAAGATCGACGCCCTGGTGGCCTCCTGGCTGCCGGGCACCGAGGGCGACGGCGTCGCCGACGTGCTCTACGGCAAGCGCCCGTTCACCGGCCGGCTCCCGGTCACCTGGCCGAAGTCCGAGGCACAGCTGCCGATCAACGTCGGCGACTCCTCGTACGACCCGCAGTTCCCCTACGGCTGGGGACTGACCACGCTCACCAAGACCCCGGCCGGCGGTACGGCGACCCTGAAGGCGCTGGAACACGCCGCCGCCGTGGCCGAGAAGTCAGGGTCCGCGCGGGCGGGCCAGGAGATCGTGGCCAAGGCGCGGCTGCTCGTCCAGCAGAAGGTCGGATCCGGGATCACGGCGGCGGTCTCCGGGCCGTTCGCGGACGCGGACCATCTGCTGCTGACGGGTAAGTACCGGGCCGCGGTCATGAAGCTGACCGAGGCATACCGGGCGGCGTGACGGCACGGTGGCTCCCCCGGCGGGCGGCACAGCGCGCATGTGCCGCCCGCCGGGCACACCAGTCTCCGGGGCCGACGGCGCCGGTCTCCCCGCCACGGGCCGCCGGCCGCCGGTTCGCCCCGCACGTGCCGCACCGGGGCACACCCCCGGGCCCGGCGTCCGGTTCCGGGTGCCGTCGGGTAGCGTCGAAGTATGAAGACCGCGCTGGTCCGAGGACTCGCCGTCCCCCTGGTCGCCCTGGTCATGGCCGCCCTGACGATCCTGTCCACCGGAGCCGCCCATGCGTACGCGGCCACCGACATCTCGGCCATTGCCGCCTCGCTGCGCCACGGCCCGGTGTATGTCGATCCGGCGGCCTCCGGGCAGCTGTCCACCGCCGACACCGACGCGCTCGCGAAGAAGATCGAGGACGCCGGCAAGCCCGTCTTCGTCGTGGTCCTGCCGGCCGGCTACCCCACCCAGAACCTCTTCTCCGATCTGCGCACGGCCACCGGCATCACCGGTGTGTACGCGATCCGGCTCGGCGACCGCTTCGACGCCAGGGCTGACTCCTCGGTGCTGCCCCGCACCGCCGTGCAGAACCTGGTCACCAGCGTCCAGGGCGAGAGCGCCAAGGCCCAGCTGACCGACTTCACCGACCGGGCCCTGGTCAGCGTCCGGGGCCACGCACCGTCGTCCTGGGGCACTTCGAGCGGCCGGAGCGAGGTCTCGTCCACCGCGCTGATCACCGTCGGCGCGGTACTGGTGGCCGGTGGCGTGGGCGCCTACGCGCTCGTACGGCGCAGCCGGCGCCGCCGGGAGGAGGAGCAGCGCGCCGCGCTGGAGAAGCTGCGGGTCGTGGTCGACGAGGACATCACCGCCTTCGGTGAGGAACTGGACCGCCTCGACTTCCACCCGGCGCAGCCCGGCGCGGACGACGCGATGCGCGCGGACTACGAGCGGGCGCTGGACGCCTACGAGCAGGCGAAGTCGTTCATGGCCGCGGCCCAGCGCCCGGAGGACGTGAAGCCGGTGACGGAGGCGCTGGCGGACGGCCGCTTCTCGCTGGCTCTGCTCGCCGCCCGGCGGACCGGCCGTCCCCTGCCCGAGCGCAGGCCGCCGTGCTTCTTCGACCCCCGCCACGGCCCGTCCGTGGCCGACGCGACCTGGACCCCCGCCGGTGGCGCGCCCCGCGAGGTTCCGGTCTGCGCCGCGGACCAGGCCAGGCTGGCCGACGGCCGCGACCCCGCGGTCCGCGAGGTGGACACCGAGTACGGCCGCCGTCCGTACTGGGACGCGGGCCCCGCCTACGGCCCCTGGGCGGGTGGCTACTTCGGCGGCGGCATCCTGCCGGGGCTGCTGGTGGGCACCCTGCTCGGCAACATGATGGCCACCCCCTCGTACGCGGCCGACTACGGCGCCGGATACGGCGACTTCGGTGGCTATGACGGCGGTTACGAGGGCGGCGACATGTCGGGCGCGAACTTCGACCCCGGCGATTTCGGCGGCGGCTTCGGCGACGGTGGGGGAGGGGACTTCGGCGGGGGCGGCGGCGACTTCGGCGGAGGCTAACCAGTTGGATTAGCGAAGCGTAGTGAACCTGTGGCAGAGTGCTACGCGCACGCCCGGCGCCCAGGCGACGTCGGGCACCCTCCTCGGTCGGGTCTTGCGGCCCGGTCGACCGGCGTCCGGAGGGACGTGCCACGCGGGCTGGCGGCTCCTGTCGTTCAGTACCAGGGCACGAAGGCGATTGGCTCCCAAGGCTGAGCAACGCTCAGGCTCGCTAAGCCAATCAGAGACGCTTCTGAACCGGCCGGCCCACCCGTCCGGTCCGGGTCGGACAGCGAGCCGCACAAACGGCGCGCCCGCCTTCCACAGACGGGGAGTGGAAGGCGGGCGCGTTCGCGTGCGCCTGGGTGGGCGCTCGATGGACCTGCGGGTCAGGCCTGCTTGATCGCCGAGAGGTCGAAGACCAGCTTGATCTTGTCGGAGATCAGCACACCGCCCGTCTCCAGGGCCGCGTTCCAGGTCAGGCCCCACTCCGAGCGCAGGATCTCCGCCTTGCCCTCGAAGCCGACGCGCTCGTTGCCGAACGGGTCCTTGGCGGCGCCGTTGAACTCGAGGTCGATGGTGATCTGCTTGGTGGTGCCGAGGATGCTGAGGTCGCCGGTGATCCGGTAGTCGTCGCCGCCCAGCGCTTCCGCCTTGGTGGAGCGGAACGTCATCTGCGGGTGGTCCTCGATCTTGAAGAAGTCCGCGCTCTTGAGGTGGTTGTCGCGGTCGGCGGAGCCCGTCTCGATGCTGTCCATCTTGACGTCGATCGAGGCGGTGGACTTCGACGGGTCCGAGCCGTCCAGGTGCAGCGTGCCCTCGAAGTCCTGGAAGCCGCCCTTGACGTTCGTGACCATGGCGTGGCGGGCCACGAAGCCGATCGTCGAGTGGGACGGGTCCAGGGTGTAGGTGCCGGTCAGCGCGGCGAGGTCGGCGTTGCTCGCGGCGGGGGTGTCGGTGCTCTTACGGCCGAAGATGCCCATGACGTGTTTGCTCCTTTGGGGGACGGTTCGCGATCTTGGACAGTCCGCGAAGCCAAAGCTGTTTAACGTTCAACGATGCGAACAGATTCGACCGTAAACTTATTCCGTTCAATTTTCAACGTCATCGGTGCGTGTCGCCGATGACGTCGCGTCGTCGGGGGTGGCGGCGCGGCGCACTCCCGGCGGGCGGGTACGGTGGACCGTCCGACGGTCGTGTGCGGCCGCTCCGGCGGTCGGGACGGGTGGTCCCAGGGCAGCCGTTCGGGGTCCCGTGTCACTCCGAGGATGGCATGCGGGAGCCCGCGATGTGAGGTTGCTCTCGGTCGAGCCTGTTGTGCGACCTCTACAACGCCCACGCCCTCTGAGCAGTCGGATGGGCTGCATCCGATGGGGATTCTGTTCAGTGCTACCAGGAAAACGGGCTGGAGACTGTACAGAGTGGACGGCTCGCTTTGCTTGGTGGACTTCATAAGGTCGCTACATGACCGTTTTGGAAGAGGCTGTAGGTTCCGGGAGCGAGCCCACGGATGCGCGCGGCCGGGTCGCCGAGCTGCACGAGATCCGTGCGCAGGCCGTGGCCGGGCCCAGCGAGAAGGCGACCGAGGCGCAGCACGCCAAGGGCAAGCTGACCGCCCGGGAGCGGATCGAACTGCTCCTGGACGCAGGGTCCTTCCAGGAGGTCGAGCAGCTGCGTCGGCACCGGGCGTCCGGGTTCGGCCTGGAGGCCAAGAAGCCGTACACCGACGGTGTGATCACCGGTTGGGGCACGGTGGAGGGCCGGACAGTGTTCGTCTACGCCCATGACTTCCGTATCTTCGGCGGCGCGCTGGGCGAGGCCCACGCCACGAAGATCCACAAGATCATGGACATGGCCATCGCGGCCGGTGCGCCGCTGGTCTCGCTGAACGACGGCGCGGGCGCCCGTATCCAGGAGGGTGTGAGCGCGCTCGCGGGCTACGGCGGCATCTTCCAGCGCAACACCAAGGCGTCCGGCGTCATCCCGCAGATCTCCGTGATGCTGGGCCCGTGCGCGGGCGGCGCGGCCTACAGCCCCGCCCTGACGGACTTCGTCTTCATGGTCCGTGAGACCTCGCAGATGTTCATCACGGGCCCTGACGTGGTCAAGGCCGTGACCGGCGAGGAGATCTCCCAGAACGGCCTGGGCGGCGCCGACGTGCACGCCGAGACCTCCGGCGTGTGCCACTTCGCTTACGACGACGAGGAGACGTGCATCGCCGAGGTGCGCTACCTCCTGTCGCTGCTGCCGCAGAACAACCGGGAGAACCCGCCGCGGGTGGAGGCCGCCGACGCGGTGGAGCGCCGCAGCGACGTCCTGCTGGACCTTGTGCCCGCGGACGGGAACCGCCCGTACGACATGGCGAAGGTCATCGAGGAGATCGTCGACGACGGCGAGTACCTGGAGGTCCACGAGCGGTGGGCGCGCAACATCATCTGCGCGCTGGCCCGGCTGGACGGCCAGGTGGTGGGCATCATCGCCAACCAGCCGCAGACCCTCGCCGGGGTTCTGGACATCGAGGCATCGGAGAAGGCCGCGCGCTTTGTCCAGATGTGTGACGCCTTCAACATCCCGCTGGTGACCCTGCTGGACGTTCCGGGTTTCCTGCCCGGTGTCGACCAGGAGCACGGCGGGATCATCCGCCATGGCGCGAAGCTGCTGTACGCCTACTGCAACGCGACCGTGCCCCGGATCTCGCTGATCCTGCGCAAGGCCTACGGAGGCGCCTACATCGTGATGGACAGCCAGTCCATCGGGGCGGACCTCACCTACGCATGGCCGACCAACGAGATCGCCGTGATGGGCGCGGAGGGCGCGGCCAACGTGATCTTCCGCCGCCAGATCGCGGGCGCCGAGGACCCGGAGGCCATGCGGGCGCGGATGGTCAAGGAGTACAAGTCCGAGCTGATGCACCCGTACTACGCGGCCGAGCGCGGGCTGGTGGACGACGTCATCGACCCCGCGGAGACGCGAGAGGTTCTCATCAAGTCGCTGGCGATGCTGCAGTCCAAGCACGCGGACCTGCCCTCCCGCAAGCACGGCAACCCCCCGCAGTAACCGAGCGGACCCTCCGCGGCAACCCCGCGGACCTCTCTCTCACGGAGACTGACATCCATGAACACCCCTGACATCCGCGTCGAGAAGGGCTATGCCGAGCCTGAGGAAGTGGCCGCCATCACGGCCATCCTGCTGGCCCGTGCAGCTGCCCAGCCGTCCCTGACGACCCCGGCCCATCGCGGCCGCGCGAAGGCCGGGTGGCGCCGCCTGGAGCGCGAGCCCGGCTTCCGGGCGCCGCACAGCTGGCACGGCTAGGCCTTGCCCTCAGCAGTCCGAGAAGGGCCCCTCCGCCACGGAGGGGCCCTTCTCGGTGCACAGGCGCACACGGAGGCGCCCGGGAAAAAGAATTCCCCGCGCCCCATGAAAGGGGGCGCGGGGAATGACACGATCAGCCACGGACAGTCCGCAGGCGTCCTGCGATCCGCCGGGCCGGCCCGGCGGCCGCGATCTGCGCCTACCGCAGACGTGCCATGAGCGCATGCTCGACCAGGGTGATCAGGGCACTCTTGGCATCCGCGCGATGGCGGGCGTCCGTCGTGATGATCGGGGCGTCCGGGCCGATCTGCAGTGCCTCGCGGACCTCTTCGGGGTTGTAGGGCTGATGCCCGTCGAAGCCGTTGAGGGCGATGACGAAGGGCAGGCCCGAGTTCTCGAAGTAGTCGACCGCGGGGAAGCAGTCGGCGAGGCGGCGGGTGTCGACCAGGACGATGGCGCCGATGGCACCGCGGACCAGGTCGTCCCACATGAACCAGAAGCGGTCCTGGCCGGGTGTACCGAAGAGGTACAGGATCAGGTCCTGGTCCA
>NZ_JBSFJX010000054.1:0-52395 GCF_053598275.1 Streptomyces sp. NPDC001156
CCCAAATAAACAACAAAAAGAACAAAAACGATATATTTTATATTGTGTGTTGCGTTCAGAGGTGTGCTCTTCCTATCTGCGTCTGCTGCGCCGCGAGCCCGCGCGTGCCGCGCGGGCCCGCGCGGTGGCGGGCGCCCTGCACGCCCGCCTCACGGCCGAGGGCCATGAGGCGGTGCGTCCGGACGCCGCCGTGGTCTCCGTGCGGGCAGCCTCCCCCGAACTGGCCGTACGGTGGGCGGCCGGCTGCCGGTCGGCGGGGGTCGCCGTCGGCTGCTTCCGTCCGCCCTCGGTGCCCGACGGCATCTCACGGCTGCGGCTGACCGCTCGTGCCGACCTCACCGACGGTCAGATCGAGCACGCCGTGGGGGTGATCGGCGAAACGCGACCGTGAGTCGGCGAAACGGCCGTGCCTCGCGCGCCGTACGGGTGATGCCTACGAGCTCGCACGAACAGAGTGGGGGAGGAATTGCTACGGAAGTGACTCGGAAAGCGGTTCGAAATTGGCCGATTTGCTACCGAGTCGCAGAAACGTGATCACCTCAGTTCGGTCAGGAACTCCTTCCAGGCGCCGGGGCCGAAGACCAGGGCGGGTCCGCTCACGTTCTTTGAGTCGCGCACGGCCACCAGGCCGGACCAGCGTCCGGGGCCGGGCAGAGCGGTCTCGACGCAGTTGTTCATTCCCGTGCTGCGACTGCTGCGCAGCCACCGCACTCCGTGCAGCAAGGTGCTGGAAGGGATGTGTCGAGGCAGTGCTGACATGGTGACTCCTTATGCGTCGCCGGCCAACGCGGCGATGTAATCCAACGTGTCCTCGGGGGAAAGGGCGTGGATCCGAAGGGAGTTGAAGGCCTCGCTGTAGGCCTGGAGGTCTTCTTTCCGCTCCAGGTAGAGGCTACTCGTCAAGTGGTCGAGAACAACTACATCCAGATCAGATCTGCTCGGAAATGAGAAGATAACGAAAGGTCCGGTAATGCCGATATGCGCCCCGGCGGCGAACGGCAGGACCTGGAGCCGGACCTGGGGCAGTTTGGCCGCGTCCAGGAGCCGTTGCAGCTGGCGCGCCATGACCTTCGGACCCCCCACCTCTCGGTGCAGCACCGCCTCGTCCAGAACCGCCCACAGGCTCAGCGGCGGATCGGCGCGCAGCACGTCCTGCCGGGCCAGCCGCACCTCCACCAGGGCGTCCAGCTTGTCGTCCTCCAGACCGTCGACGGCGGCCCGGGTCACGGCCCGGGCGTACTCGGGCGTCTGGAGCAGCCCCGGCACCACGGAGGTCTCCAGCGTGCGTATCCCGCTCGCCTGTGACTCCAGGCTGATGAAATCGCGGTAGGTCGGCGGCAGCACCCCGCGGTAGGCGTTCCACCAGTTCTGCCGCCCGCCGCCGTCCTCCGAGCCCGCGAGCATGAGCAGCAGCTCCCGCAGCTCGGGCTCCTCGACGCCGTACGCGTCCAGCAGCCGGCCCACGTCGGCCGGTTTGACCCCGCTGGCACCCGTCTCGATCCGGCTCACCTTGGACTGGTGCCAGCCGACCAGGGCGGCTGCCTCGCCGCTCGTGAGCCTCGTCCGGGCGCGCAGGGCGCGCAATTCGGCGCCGAGTTTGCGGCGGCGCACCGCTGGTCCGTACTGCATGGCCGACTCCCTCCGCATGGCGCGCGGTTTTCACGGCGACGGTAGAGGATGAGCCCCGGGGTCGCCCAAATACGATCGGTCGTCGGAGAGTTCACCGCTTTGGGCGACAGATATATGCATATCTCGGGGGATCGCGCCCGACGGAGGCCAGGTGATGGCAGGCTGGCGAGCAGCACCCAGTCCGGAACCGTTACTCGAACCAACCGCTCGTGTCGGACTCCGGTCCCGTGGGAAAGGGACGACCGTCGCCATGGCAGATCATCAGGAAGCATCCGTCACTCTGCCGAGCGATCCCGCCTCGGTCTCCGCCGCCCGGAAATATGTCTCCGACATTCTCATCGAATGGGGGCTGCCGGGCGACGCCGAAGTCGCCGACACCGTACGGCTGATCGTGTCCGAACTCGCCACGAACGCCATCCAGCACACCCTGGGGCAGTCACCCACGTTCACGGTGGACGTCGTCCTCGACCGGGACGAGTTATTACGCATCGGCGTCACCGACAGCCACCCGCGTTTCCCCAAACGCCTGCCCGCGGCCGTGCAACAGGACAACGGCCGCGGAATGGTGATCATCCGCTGGCTCGCCGCGGAGTACGGCGGCAAGCTGAGCGTGCGGCCCACCCGCGAGGGGGGCAAGACGGTCGCGATCGAACTGCCGTGGGCCGCACCCGTGGAGCCGGTCGCGGCGGGCGGCCAGCAGGGCTCCTGAGACCCGGCCGGCGCACTCGGCGCCGTGCCGTGTCGTCGCCCCGTGCGGACCGGCGGCCGCACGTCAGCGGGAGGGCCCGGGGGTGTCCCGGCCGTCCGCCTGGTCCGTCGTCTGGTGATCGGTGATCGCCCGCTGGACCATCCGCGGCATGACACGCCACAGGCCGACGTAGACCAGGAAGGTGCTCGCACTGGCGGCGATACCGGCGATGCGCCCCATGGCCACGTCCACCACCAGCAGCACCGACCCGGTGAACGCCAGCGTCAGTACCACAAGCCCGAGCGCGGCCAGGCGGGACGAGATCCGCACCACGGAGGGCTTCACGCGCTGCTGGAAGAGGGTGCGGTGCAGCGCCGCGGGCGAGGTGAACAGGGCCGCGGCCAGCACGGCCAGCAGGAGCGTGGTGACGTACGTGATGCGCTGGACCGTGTCGAGGGACGGGAAGCGCGAGGTGAAGGCGAGGGTCAGCAAGAACGCGAAGAGGATCTGCACCCCGGTCTGGGTGACCCGCAGCTCCTGAAGCAACTCGGAGAAGTTGCGGTCGGCGCGCTCCAGGGGTGTCTCGTTCCGATCCTGGTGAGGTGGTGGGTCGGCCATGGTGAACAAGTAACCGATTCGACCCGGCTCACGCCCCTGCGGGGCGGCGGCGCGCCGTGCCGCCACCCCGCAGGTCGAATCAGCTGACCCGTCCGTACCACACGCTCTTCGTCCAGATCTTCTGGAGCCTCACTACGTCCCCGGTCTTCGGGGAGTGCCAGATCCTTCCCTTCCCGGCGTAGATGCCGACGTGGTAGACGCTGCGGCCCCAGTGGAAGAACACCAGGTCTCCCGCCCTGCGGTGCGACGCGGAGATGTGGCGCGTCTTGTTGTACTGCGCCGCGGCGGTGCGGGGCAGTTTCTTGCCCGCCTTCTTGAACGCGTACACCGTGAGCCCCGAGCAGTCGAAGCGGCGCGGGCCGGTGGCACCGTACTGGTACGGTGATCCCTTCTTGGACGCCGCGATCTGCAGCGCCTTGGTAGCCGGAGCCGCGGCGGCGGCGTCGGTGGCGAGGCCGGGGGCCACGATGCTGCCGCCGACGGCGGCGAGAGTGAGAGCCGAGGCCGTGCCGGCCCGGGTCAGCAGCGACGGGACACGATTGAGCGCAGTCATGCGCAACCCTTCGTCAGCCGCCTGTGAAGGATGACCTGTCGGATTCGGGCTGGCGAAGTAGCCCGGCCGCTCACGCGGCTTCACCCCAAGGACCGCCCGGATCTCTCCGGCGGCCCGCCTTGCTGGGTCCTCCACTCCTGCCGATCCATTTCTGTCGACCCGTCATCCGGGCGGCGGCAGGATTCGGCGTCCGCCCGGACCGCCCCGCCGTGGTGGCGGGGGCTTGTCGTCAGCAAGGGATCTTCACTCACGAGTGTCCAAAAAACACAATGGAACCGGTGGTTTGTGGCATTACTCACCACTCACCCGTTCGGCTGGACAGCCCTTTGTTCGGGCCGCGTTGAGGGGTGGGACGAGGCCCGGACCTGCGGTGGAACACCTCATCCCGGCCCAAGGGGAAGCGTTTTGCGCATGCCTCGCGGGCCCTTGGGATCATGGACGTCTACTCCGAGTGTGGGTAACCCGTTCGGTGCGTTTGAGCCGCGGTAAAGGGGTAGAGGTCGCCGCCCGATGTGCGGTGCGCGGCAGCCGTCCAGCCAACTTCCCAGCTCCTACGCGCCGATCACTACCCGTCAGCCGACCGTCCTGCGCGACGCAGGAGGACGGAGGAGCCGTCGCTCAGGCCGGCTCCGCACCCGCACCGATCCATCAGGTCAGTCGTCCGGTCCGGGAGGCACCGTGACGCGGGCCGCGCGGCGTTCGCCGTCCAGGACGCGCAGGGCCCGGGCGAGCGTGCGGCCGTGCAGTTCGCTCTCACCGCGCTGGTGCATCAGCGCCAGGGCCTCGCGCAGGGCCACCGCCTTGCCGACCAGGGCCTGGGCGGCGCGCAGTGAGCCGTAGGTGTCCCCGGAGTGCGCGGGGTTGATGCGGCCGACGAGGTCGACCACGTCGAGGTAACGGTCGATCAGTTCGGCTTCCGCACGGGTCAGCGGGGGCAGCGGAGGCAGTTCGGGCGGCAGCATCGACGGCTCACCTCGCGCCGGGCGCGGTGCGTGATGCCTTGCGGCTCGGGATGATGCGATCGACCAGCCCGTACTCCACCGCAGCCGGGGCGTCGAGGATCTTGTCCCGCTCGATGTCGGCTGCGATCCGCTCGGGACTCTGCCCGGTGTGCCGCGCGAGCATCTCCTGCAGCCGCCTGCGCGTGCGGATGAGTTCCTCGGCCTGGATGGCCAGATCGGTGGCCTGTCCCTGGATGGGCTCGGGCAGGGACGGCTGGTGGATCAATACGCGTGCGCCGGGCAGCGCGAACCGCTTGCCCGGCGTGCCCGCGGCGAGCAGAACGGCCGCGGCGGACGCCGCCTGGCCGAGGCAGATCGTCTCCACATCGCAGCCGACGTACTGGATCGTGTCGTAGACGGCCGTCATCGCGCTGAACGAGCCGCCGGGGGAGTTGATGTACAGCGAGATGTCCCGGTCCGGAGCCAGGTACTCGAGGTGCATGAACTGCGCCATCACGTCATTGGCCGAGGTGTCGTCGATGGGCGTTCCCAGAAAGATGATCCGCTCGTCCAGCAGCTTGGAGTACGGGTCGAGGGTCCGCTGCTCGTAGCCGGTGCGTTCGGTGAACTCCGGCAGGACATAGCGGGCGGACGGTCGGTTCATGGCACACGCCTCCTCGAAA
The DNA here is from genome assembly GCF_053598275.1 of Streptomyces sp. NPDC001156. Lineage (NCBI taxonomy): Bacteria > Bacillati > Actinomycetota > Actinomycetes > Kitasatosporales > Streptomycetaceae > Streptomyces > Streptomyces sp. NPDC001156. Next base: position 5,113 of record NZ_JBSFJX010000054.1, read on the forward strand.
TCGGCTTCCGTACAAAATGTACAGGACGTACGCTGTGTCTGGAGGTGAGCATGCTGAGAGCGAAAAAACGAGGGGACCAGTGGCGGATCTTTCGTTCGAAGAGGTCCGCCAGGCCCTCGGTCTAAGCTGGAACACATGGCCTACGAGATTCCGGTGACGCAAGCCAGGGCCGAGCTGGCCGATCTGATCAACCGCGTGGTGTACGGCGGCGAGCGGGTCGTTGTGACGCGGCACGGAAAGCCTCTCGTCGCCCTGGTCTCCGCCGCTGACCTCGAACGGCTCGCCGAGCTGGATGCAGCCGAAGAGCAGGTGATCAGCTCGGTCTCCAGCGTCCGCGACGTCTCCTCGGTCCCGCGGGAGCGCCGGCGCTTCGGTATCACGGCCGAGCACCGGGGGTCCGGCGCGTCCTGACCGCTGCCGTCACCCTGTATCCCATCCCGACGCGGTGCCGAGCGCAGCGAAGACGCCATGGACCGCGAGGCTCATGCGCTGATCAGCCTGCGGCACCCCGCACCCCGCACTCCGCCGCACGGACCGGATCACAGCTCGGTTAACGTGGGCGAAACTCGGTCCAACTAGCCTGCCCCACCACACCACCAGGGACTTTTTCCTGTGGCCGCGGCAACCGGGCCCCGCACGGTCCGGAGCGAGGACTGTGAGGTGGGACGTGCAACTGACCCCGCACGAGCAAGAGAGGCTGCTCATCCACGTCGCTGCCGACGTGGCCGAGAAGCGAAGGGCCCGCGGACTCAGGCTGAACCACCCGGAGGCGGTCGCGCTCATCACGTCGCACATCCTCGAAGGCGCGCGTGACGGCCGGACGGTGGCCGAGCTGATGGCCTCCGGGCGCACACTGCTCACCCGGGACGACGTGATGGAGGGCATCCCCGAGCTGATCCACGACGTCCAGGTCGAGGCGACCTTCCCGGACGGCACCAAGCTCGTCACCGTCCACGACCCGATCGTCTGACGGGGGAGCCGAATGATTCCCGGAGAGATCCTGTTCGCCGGCGACCCGGTCGTCTTCAACGAGGGCCGCGAGGTCACCCCGCTGACCGTGCTCAACGCCGCCGACCGGCCCGTCCAGGTCGGCTCCCACTACCACTTCGCCGAGGCGAACCCCGGGCTGCGCTTCGACCGCGCGGCCGCGCACGGCAAACGCCTGAACATCGCCGCCGGCACCGCCGTGCGCTTCGAGCCCGGCATCCCCGTGGACGTTGAACTCGTACCGCTCGCCGGGGCTCGTATCGTGCCCGGACTGCGCGGGGAGACCGGAGGCGCCCTCGATGCCTGAGATCTCGCGCGCCGCGTACGCCGACCTGTTCGGACCGACCACCGGGGACCGCATCCGGCTCGCCGACACCGATCTGCTCGTCGAGATCGAGGAAGACCGCTGCGGTGGGCCCGGACTCGCCGGTGACGAGGCCGTCTTCGGCGGTGGCAAGGTCATCCGCGAATCCATGGGGCAGTCACGGGCCACGCGCGCCGACGGAACCCCCGACACCGTGATCACCGGTGTCGTCGTCATCGACCACTGGGGCATCGTCAAGGCCGACGTCGGCATCCGCGACGGCCGGATCAGCGCGATCGGCAAGGCCGGCAACCCGGACACGATGGACGGCGTCCACCCGGATCTGGTGATCGGCCCCGAGACCGAGATCATCGCAGGCAACGGCCGGATCGTCACCGCCGGCGCCATCGACGCGCACGTCCACTTCATCTGCCCGCAGATCGCCGACGAGGCGCTCGCCTCGGGCATCACCACGCTGATCGGCGGCGGCACCGGACCGGCCGAGGGATCCAAGGCGACCACCGTCACGCCCGGCCCCTGGCACCTGGCGCGGATGCTCGAGGCGATGGAGCAGTACCCGGTCAACTTCGGGCTCCTCGGCAAGGGCAACACCGTCTCCCAGGACGCGATGCTCTCCCAGATCCGCGGCGGCGCACTCGGCCTGAAGCTGCATGAGGACTGGGGCTCCACGCCCGCCGTCATCGACACGGCCCTCACTGTCGCCGACCGGACCGGCATCCAGATCGCCATCCACACGGACACGCTCAACGAAGCCGGTTTCGTGGGCGACACGCTCGCCGCGATCGACGGCCGCGGCATCCACGCGTACCACACCGAGGGCGCCGGGGGCGGGCACGCGCCGGACATCATGACCGTGGTGTCCGAGCCGTACGTCCTGCCCAGTTCCACCAACCCCACCAGACCCTTCACCGTCAACACGGCCGAGGAACACCTCGACATGCTGATGGTCTGCCACCATCTGAACCCGGCCGTTCCGGAGGACCTGGCGTTCGCCGAGTCGAGGATCAGGCCGTCCACGATCGGCGCGGAGGACATACTTCACGATCTGGGCGCGATCTCGATCATCTCCTCCGACTCCCAGGCCATGGGCCGGGTCGGCGAGGTCGTCATCCGGACCTGGCAGACCGCACATGTGATGAAGCGGCGGCGGGGCGTGCTGCCCGGTGACGGCCGCGCCGACAACCACCGGGTACGTCGTTATGTCGCCAAATACACGATCAATCCCGCGCTGGCCCAGGGCCTTGCCCATGAGATCGGCTCGGTCGAGACCGGAAAGCTCGCCGACCTCGTGCTGTGGGAGCCCGCGTTCTTCGGGGTCAAGCCGTACCTGGTGATCAAGGGCGGACAGATCGCCTATGCGCAGATGGGTGACGCCAACGCGTCCATCCCGACCCCGCAGCCGATCCTGCCGCGGCCGATGTTCGGGGCGATCGGGCGAGCACCGGCGGCGAACTCCGTCAACTTCGCGGCCCCGCTCGCGATCGAGGACGGTCTGCCGGAGCGGCTCTCACTGGGGAAGCGGTTCGTGGCCATCGAGTCCACGCGCGGCGTCACAAAGGCGGACATGCGGGAGAACGACGCCCGTCCACGGGTGCGGGTCGACCCCGACAGCTTCGCCGTCCATATCGACGGGGAGCTGGTCGAGGCGACACCTGCCGCCGAACTTCCCATGGCCCAGCGTTACTTCCTCTTCTGATGTCCCGCGCAGCGCTTCTCGTACTGGCCGACGGCCGCTTCCCCGCCGGAGGGCACGCGCACTCCGGCGGGGCCGAGGCGGCCGTGCGCGCGGGGCGGATCACCGGGGCCGCGACCCTGGAGGAGTTCTGCCGTGGGCGGCTGCACACGGTGGGGCTGGTGTCGGCCTCGCTCGCGGCGGCCGCCGCGCTCGGCGTGGACCCGGCCGTGCTGGACGCCGCCGCGGACGCCCGTACTCCGTCGCCCGCGCTGCGTCTTGCCGCCCGCAGACTCGGCCGGCAGTTGATGCGAGCGGCCCGGGCGACCTGGCCCTCGGCCGAACTCGACGCGGTGGCACGGGAGTTTCCCAAGGGGACGCACCAGCCGGTCGTGCTGGGGCTCGCCGCCCGGGCCGCGGGGCTCGGGCCGCAGGACGCGGCGCACTGCGCGGCGTACGAGAGCGTCAGCGGCCCGGCGACCGCGACGGTGCGGCTGCTGAGTCTGGACCCCTTCGACGCGACGGCCGTGCTGGCCCGCCTGGCGCCGGAGACGGACCGGGTGGCCGACCGGGCGGTCCTGGCGGCGAGCAGGGTGCTCGACTACGGGACCGACGCCCTGCCCGCGGCCTCCGCTCCGCTGCTGGAGATCGGTGCGGAGGCGCATGCCGCCTGGCCGGTGCGTCTGTTCGCGTCGTAGGAGGGATCCGCCGAGCCGCCCCTGCCCTTCCGTCCCCGGGGGCAGCCCCCCGTTCGGCCTGAACGGCCTCGTCCTTGATCACCGTCCGCGCCGGCGACCACCGACCGGACCGACCTGGAGCCGTAGCATGCACCTCGACCACACCCACGAGGGCCCCGCCGCCCTCAGCGCCGACGCCCACCGCCCCGACGGCTCCCGCCGTGCCCTGCGGATCGGGCTCGGCGGCCCCGTCGGATCAGGCAAGACCGCCACCGTGGCCGCGCTCTGCCGTGCCCTGCGGGACGAGTTGTCGCTCGCCGTCGTCACCAACGACATCTACACCCGTGAGGACGCCGAGTTCCTGCTGCGCGAGGCCGTACTGCCGCCCGAGCGGATCACCGCCGTCGAGACGGGAGCCTGCCCGCACACCGCCATTCGGGACGACATCTCCGCCAATCTCGAAGCCGTGGAGGACCTGGAGTACACGGTGGGGCCGCTCGATCTCGTTCTCGTGGAGTCCGGTGGCGACAACCTCACGGCCACGTTCTCCAAAGGACTCGTCGACGCCCAGATCTTCGTCATCGACGTCGCGGGCGGGGACGACATCCCGCGCAAGGGCGGTCCCGGTGTCACCACCGCCGATCTGCTCGTCGTCAACAAGACCGACCTCGCGCCGTACGTCGGCTCCGATCTCGCCCGGATGGCCGCCGACGCGAAGGCGCAGCGGGCGGGGCTGCCCGTCGTCTTCCAGTCGCTGCGGACCGAGGAGGGCGTCGGGAGTGTCGCCGCGTGGGTGCGGACGCGACTCGCCGCGTGGACGGCGTGACCACGGGGGTGCGGGCCACCGCGCGGATCGTGGCGCGGGACGACGGCCGGGGCGGTACGTCCCTGCCGGTGCTGGCGGGCGAAGGCCCGCTGGCGCCGCGCCGCACCCGGGCGAGCGGTGACGGGGCGCGCGTGCTGCTCGTCGGCGCGATGAGCGGGCCACTCGGCGGTGACCACTTCACGGTCCTGGCCGAGGTGGCGAGCGGCGCCCGGCTCGAGGTGGGATCGGCCGCCGCCACCCTCGCGCTGCCCGGGCAGTCGAAGGGCGAGGCCCGCTACGACGTCCGGCTGGACGTGGCCGGCGGAGCCGAACTGCGCTGGCTGCCGGAACAGTTGATCTCGGCGCGGGGCAGTGACCTGCGCGTCTCCTCACGCATCGACCTCGCGGCGTGCGCCCGGCTCGTTCACCGGGAGGAACAGGTCCTCGGGCGCTTCGGTGAGGAACCCGGCCGGCTCACCAGCCGTCTCACCGTACGGCTGGACGGACGGCCGCTGCTCGACCAGGAGGTGTCGTGCGGCCCGGGCGCCCCCGGCGGTTGGGACGGGCCGGCCGTCCTCGCCGGCCATCGGGCGCTCGGACAACTGGTCGTCGTCCGGCCCGAGTTCGGCCCCTCTCCCGTGGGTGCGAGGATGCTCGGCGAGCACGCCGCGCTCACCCCCCTGGCCGGACCCGCCGTCCTGGTCACCGCAGTTGCGCCGGATGCCCTGCGACTGCGCCGGGTGCTGGACGAGGCGCTGCGCGACCTGGGCTGACGAGACCTCTCCGCTCAACGGAGAGTGACCTCCGGTTATCGGATTGGTAAAGAAAGTCAAGCAACCCCTATTCTCAGGTGGTTCACAGCCGACAAGATCCCCGTACCAATTCGGAACAAGGCACGGGGAGGTCCCACTTGAGGGGAATCAGACCGACGAGACGAGTCACCGCGCTCGGTTCCGCGGGGGCGCTCGTCACGGCGACGCTGATAGCCGGCGCCGTGGCGGCACCGTCGGCCACCGCCGACACACGCCACGGTCAGGACCGGGAAGCGCGCGGGGCCGCGATCGCCGCGGCGCGCGCCGCCAAGACCGGAATCAACTGGCAGGACTGCCCGGCCGACTGGGGTCTGGCGAAGCCCATCCAGTGCGGTTGGGTCACCGTTCCACTCGACTACGCCCACCCGGACGGCAAGCAGATCAAGCTGGCTGTCGACCGTATCGGGAACACGGGCACCAAGGACGAGCGCCAGGGCGCTCTCGTCTACAACCCGGGCGGCCCCGGCGGCTCGGGGCTGCGCTTCCCCACCCGGGTGACCAACAAGAACCCGATCTGGGCCAATGTGGCGAAGGCCTACGACTTCGTGGGCTTCGACCCGCGCGGCGTCGGCCACTCGGCGCCCATCTCCTGCGCGGACCCCCAGGAGTTCGTGAAGGCTCCCAAGGCGGACCCGGTCCCCGACTCCGAGGCGGACAAGCTCGCTCAGCGCAAGCTCGCCGGTGAGTACGCGGAGGGGTGCCTCGAGCGCACCGGCCGCGCGATGCTGCAGCAGATGACCACGCCCAACACGGTGCGTGACCTGGACGTCATCCGCGCCGCCCTGGGCGAGAAGAAGCTCAACTACCTGGGCGTCTCGTACGGCACGTACATCGGCGCCGTCTACGGCACGCTCTTCCCGGGTCACCTGCGCCGCATGATCGTCGACAGCGTGGTCAACCCGTCGCGCGAGAAGATCTGGTACCAGGCCAACCTGGACCAGGACGTCGCGTTCGAGGGCCGCTGGAAGGACTGGGAGGACTGGGTCGCGGCCAACGACGCGGCCTTCCACCTCGGCACCACCCGGGCCGCGGTGCAGGCGAAGTGGCTCGAGCTGCGGGCCACCGCGAAGAAGAGCCCCATCGGCGGGGTCGTGGGCCCGGCCGAGCTGATCTCCTTCTTCCAGAGCGCCCCGTACTACGACTCCGCGTGGGTGCCGGTGGCCACCGTCTTCAGCAAGTACGTCGCCGGTGACACCCAGGCGCTCGTGGACGCGGCCGCGCCCGACCTGTCGGACACGGCCGGGAACATCGCGTCGGAGAACGGCAACGCCGTCTACACGGCCGTCGAGTGCACCGACGCCAAGTGGCCGACCAGCTGGCAGAAGTGGGACCGGGACAACACCCGGCTCAACAAGGACTACCCGTTCATGACGTGGGCGAACGCCTGGATGAACCTGCCGTGCGCCACCTGGCCGGTCAAGCAGCAGACCCCGCTGAACGTGAAGACCGGCAAGGGCCTGCCGACCGTCCTGATCGTGCAGTCCACCCGTGACGCCGCGACGCCGTTCGACGGCGCGGTCGAACTGCACAAGCGCTTCAAGGGCTCCCGTCTGATCATCGAGAAGGACGCGGGCTCCCACGGCGTGACCGGTCTGGTCAACCCGTGCATCAACAGCCGGGTCGACACGTACCTGCTGACCGGCAAGACGGACGGCGCCGACGTGACGTGCACTCCGCACGCCACCCCGAAGCCGTAACCGCAGGGCAACGCAACGCGAGGGGGCGGCCGGAATCCCGGCCGCCCCCTCGTCGTCCCTGGTGCCGTCAGGAGCACCGGGGAGGTGTTGGACGCGCTGCAGCGGCCCTGGGAACCCTTAGTAGGGGCCGTTGACGTTGTCGATCGAGCCGTAGCGGTGGTACGCGTAGTTGCACGCGGCGGTGATGTTGGCGACCGGGTCGTAGATGTCCCACGAGGTGCCGGAGACGTGGTACGCCTGGAAGGTCGGGTCGATCACCTGGAGCAGGCCCTTGGAGGGGATGCCCTTCGCGGCGTTGGAGTCCCACAGGTTGATGGCCTTGGGGTTCCCGGAGGACTCACGCATCAGGTTGCGGTAGATGCCGTTGTAGGACCCCGGAATGCCGTGCTGGGCCATGACGTCCAGCGACTCCTTGATCCAGCCGTCCAGGTTGTTGGCGTAGGTCTTGGCCGGGGTGGCGGCCTTGGCCGGAGTGGTGGTCTTGGCCGGAGTGGCGGCCTTGGCCGGGGTGGCGGCCTTCGTGGTGGTGTCCCCGGCGGGCGAGGACGAGCCGTCGGGAAGGACCAGGACCTGCCCGATCGCGAGGCGGTCGAAGCGGTAGACGTTGTTGGCGTCCGCGAGGGCCTGCCAGCCTCCCGGCACCTGGTACTTGTGGGCGATCCGGTACAGCGTGTCGCCCGGCTGGACGGTGTAGGTGGAGGGGGACGCCTTGGTGGGCGCGGAGGGGCTGGTGTCCGACGGCAGGGTCAGGACCTGGCCGGGCATCAGGGCGTACGGGCTGGAGATCTTGTTCGCCGATGCGAGGGCCTGCCAGCCGCCGGGCACGTTCTCGGCCCGGGCGATCCTGTACAGGGTTTCGCCGTCCTGGACGGTGTGGGTGGTTCCGAGCGTCTTGGCGGCGGGTGCGGCGCTGGCGGACTGGACTGTGCTCAGCACGGCCGTGCAGGCCAAGGCGAACATGCCGACGACGGTCGTGCGACCCCCGAGTCGGCGAGCCCTGGGCCGTCGATGGGATGCGGGAATAGGCATGGTGCGGACCTCGTTCTCGGGATTACTTGCCCGCAGCTGCCGGTTCCCTCGACAGACAGCCCCGCATTTCGTTTAGCGGTGCGCTGCGGCGGAGTCATTCTTAGCCGCCGCAAATAACAGGACAATTGCTTTGCCAACTAAGTCGGCTAGTTGTCCTGCATAGCGATCACCGTGTTTACCCCAAGAATTCGGGTAGTTAAAAGATCCGTAAGGCACTAACCGCCTTCGTAAGTGAATTGCGTCACCCCGCCTTGCGGGATTACCGGTGGCGCGCAGGGGGGAATACATGTCATGCTCGGATTTAAGTGAGCAATGGCAGTTAAATTGCCCAATCGCCCAAAAAATAATCAATCGGTCTTTGGGTATTTAGCGCATCAAAACGGACATATGACTGTCATTCGCCGAATAGGGCGGGCATGTCCCTTTCCCCCGTGCGCTGTCAACTCAGCGGCAGTCGGGGGAGTTTGCGGGTCCGGTCCGCCTTCTCCTCGGACTCCTGCGCCTTGACGACGGCCGCGTACTGGTCCACATACTCCTGCTCGGAGAGGGTCAGGATGGCGTACATGATCTCGTCGGTGACCGCTCGCAGGATGGCCTTCTCGTTCTCCATGCCGGCGTAGCGGGAGAAGTCCAGGGGCTTGCCGAACCGGATCACCACCGGGTGGATGCGAGGAACGACCTGACCCGGCGGCTGGGCCTCGAAGGTGCCGATCATCGCGCAGGGGATCACCGGGACCCGGGCCTTGAGTGCCATTGCCGCGACGCCCACCTTGCCTTTGTAGAGGCGGCCGTCGTGAGAGCGGGTGCCTTCCGGGTAGATGCCCAGCAACTCGCCTTTGTGCAGCACGCGGAGGCCCTCTCGGATCGCGGCTTGCCCGGCCTCTTTGCCGGAGCGATCAACGGGAATCTGTCCTGCGCTTCGGAAGAACGCTGCGGTGAGGCGGCCTTTGATTCCCGGGCCCGTGAAGTACTCGGCCTTCGCGAGAAACGTGATGCGCCGCTTGAGAATTGCGGGCATCAAGAAGTGGTCGGCGAAGGAGAGGTGATTGCCGGCGACGATCGCCGGGCCTTCCGCAGGAACGTGTTCCAGTCCCTCGATGCGCGGCCGGAAGACCAACCTGAGCAGTGGTCCGAGAAGGACGTATTTGAGCAGGTAGTAGAACAAGGGGGCGCTCCTCACTCCGGCGGATCGGCTCAACCGTCGCGTTCCAGCAGCTCAACCGGCCTGTTGTGGGGCGCAAGTCTAGGCTCAGGCGGGGGCCGCCGGAACCATGTGCGGTGGTACTCGGCCTGATGGCACCCTTCCTGACGGATCGACAGGAAAGACAGGGCCCCGAAACCGTTTCGTGCGGTCCGCGAGGGGCGGACCGCACGAAACGGACAGTGGCGTTGCGCGGTGGATGATCACAGATAGTCGTCGTCGCCCTGCTCGGGGTGGGCACTCTCGTCGTCCGTCCGGCGGCCGCGCTGCTGCTGCTCCTGCCGGTGCTGACGTTCCTGACGTGCCTGCTCCTGGGCGCCGAGGGTCTCCTCGGTCATGTCCCTGAGGTGACCCGATTCATCCGCGTACGGGTCGCGTCCCCGGTCGGTCATGTCGGCTCACTCCTCGATGAGGTGAGGAAAGGGCGCAGCTCCGCCCCTCTCGATCAGCGTGGCACGCGTCGTATTCACCCGCATATCGGCTCCGCGACGCGTCCGCGGGGTGCCGGGCCCACCGTGAGGCGCCTCGGCGCTCACCAGGTACAGCAACCGCGTGGAGTGCCTTCAAGGCCCCCTGGAGCTCACCCAGGCGCCCTGCCGGGCGGCCTGGGGCGGCGAGGCTGCGGCCCCGGCGCCGGTTCCGCCAGTATCGTGCGCGCCGGAGGTGGGGCTGCATGGCGGTGCAGGTTGCGGTGTGCGGGCCGGCGCAGTGCGGCGAACGGGAGCGAGCCCTCGCCTACGAGCTGGGCCGGCTGCTGGCGGAGCGCGGGGCCGTGGTGATCTGCGGCGGGCACGGCGGGGTCATGGCCGCGGTGGCGGCGGGCGCGCGGTCGCGCGACGGCCTCGTGGTCGGAGTGCTGCCGGGGGCCGATCGCGCCGGTGCCGCTCCGGATCTGAGCGTCGCGATCGCCACCGGCCTCGGGCAGGCGCGTAACAGCGTGATCGTGCACAGCGGGGACGCCATCATCGTGGTGGGCGGATCCTGGGGGACGCTCTCCGAGCTGGCCCTGGCTGTGCGCCGGGGCGGGGTGCCCGTGGTCCAGCTGGGGGAGGGATGGCGGCTCGTGGACCGGGACGGGCGGGAGCCCCCCGGGGTCCGGCGTGCGCGGACGCCTGCCGAGGCGCTGGAGCTCACCAGGCTGTGGGACTGACACCGGCTCGGTGAGGGCTGGGGCTCGTTGGCGCGGATGGGCGGGTGGCCGGCTTCGGGCCGGTGTGCGCGTAGGCCCGTCGAGGCGCTTGGCCTCACCGGGCGGTGGGACTGACGCGGGCTCGCTGAGGGCGGGCGGCTCCTCGGCGACGGATGGGCGGGAGCCGGCTTCGGGCCAGCATGCGCGTAGGCCCGTCGAGGCGCTCGGCCTCACCAGGCGGTGGGACTGACACCGGCTCGGTGAGGGCTGGGGCTCGTTGGCGCGGATGGGTGGGTGCCGGCTTCGGGCCGGTGTGCGCGTAGGCCCGTCGAGGCGCTTGGCCTCACCGCGCTATGGACCTGACGCCGGCTCGGTGAGGGCCGGCGGTTCATCGGCTCGGATGGGCGGGGCCCCCGGGGTTCGACGCGCGCGTATGCCCGCCGAGGTACGGGACCTCAGCGGGCTGTCGGGCCGATGACCGGCGGACGGCACCCGGGGGACAGGGGCGGAGCCCCCGGGTGCGCGTCGTGTCAGGCCGTCAGGGCCTTCTCCAGGGTCTGCAGCGCCGAGCGCAGCTCCTCCTCCGTGATCGTCAGCGGCGGAGCCAGGCGGATCGTCGACCCGTGGGTGTCCTTGACCAGGATCCCCTCCCGCATCAGCCGCTCGCTGATCTCACGGCCCGTGCCGATGACGGGGTCCACGTCGACGCCCGCCCACAGCCCGCGCGATCGGAAGCCCACGACGCCCTTGCCGACCAGCGCGGCGAGCTCGTCCCGCAGCACCTCGCCCAGCTCGGCGGCCCGGCGCTGGTACTCACCCGTCTCCAGCAGGGCCACCACCGCCGAACCGACCGCGGCGGCCAGCGGGTTGCCGCCGAACGTCGAGCCGTGCTCGCCGGGCCGCAGCACGCCGAGGACGTCCCGGCGCGCCACCACCGCGGACACCGGCACGATGCCGCCGCCGAGTGCCTTGCCGAGCAGCAGGACGTCCGGCACGACCCCCTCGTGCTCCACGGCCATCGTGCGGCCGGTGCGGCCGAGGCCGGACTGGATCTCGTCGGCGACGAACAGGCACCCGGCACGGCGAGTGAGGTCGCGCACCCCGGCGAGATAGCCCTCGTCCGGGATGATCACACCCGCCTCGCCCTGGATGGGCTCGATCAGTACGGCCGCCGTCGTCTCGTCGACCGCCGCCTCCAGCGCGGCCAGGTCGTTGTAGGGGACGACCCGGAAGCCCGGCGTGAACGGGCCGAAGCCCGACCGCGCCGTCTCGTCCGTGGAGAAGCTGACGATCGTCGTCGTACGGCCGTGGAAGTTGCCGTCCGCGACCACGATCGTCGCCCGGTCGGCCGGCACGCCCTTGACCTCGTACGCCCACTTGCGGGCCACCTTGACGGCGCTCTCCACCGCCTCCGCGCCCGTGTTCATGGGCAGCACCATGTCCAGGCCGGTCAGGGCGGCGAGGGACTCGGCGAACTCGGCCAGCTGGTCGTTGTGGAAGGCACGGGACGTGAGGGTCAGCCGGTCCAGCTGGCGGTGCGCCGCCTCGATGAGCACCGGGTTGCGATGCCCGAAGTTGAGGGCCGAGTAGCCGGCGAGCATGTCGAGGTACCGGCGGCCCTCGACGTCCTCCACCCAGGCGCCCTCGGCGCGGGCCACGACCACGGGCAGCGGGTGGTAGTTGTGCGCGAGGACCGGCTCCTCGGCGCTGATCAGCTCGGCGGACGAACGCGTGCGGGCGGGTGCGGTCATGGACGGATCTCCTGGGTGCAGCACTTGATGCCTCCGCCGGCCTTGTGGAACTCGGAGAGGTCGACGGGGACGGGGTCGTAGCCGTGGTCGGCGAGCCGGGCGGCCAGCGCCTCCGCCTTCGGCGCGATGAAGACGTGGCGACCGTCGGAGACGGAGTTGAGCCCGAAGGCCATCGCGTCGTCGCGGGTGGCGAGCACCGCGTCCGGGAACAGCCGGGCGAGCACCTCGCGGCTGCCGGGCGAGAACGCCTCCGGGTAGTACACGATGTTGTCGTCGTCGAGGACGAACAGCGCCGTGTCCAGGTGGTAGAAGTACGGGTCCACCAGGGTCAGGCTGATCACCGGGTGCCCGAAGAACTCCTGCACCTCGCGGTGCGCCTCGCGGGTCGTGCGGAATCCGGTGCCTGCCAGGACGTACCGTCCCGTCCAGACCAGGTCGCCCTCGCCCTCGCAGACCGACTCGGGGCGATGGACGTCGAAGCCGGCCGCCTTGAACCACGTCTCGTAGTGGACGGACTCGGGGCGCCGCTCGGGCGCGTGGAACAGGGATCCGAAGACGCGGCCGTCGACGACGACCGCCGAGTTCGCGGCGAACACCATGTCCGGGAGTCCGGCGACCGGGTCCACCGCGTCGACGCTGTGGCCGTGGGCACGGTAGGTGTCCATCAGCGCCAGCCACTGCTCCTGAGCCAGATCGACATCGACCTTGGTGTCAGGATGCATCCAGGGATTGATCGCGTACTGCACGGCGAAATGTCTGGGTTCGCAGACGAGGAAGCGCCGCCGCCGCGGCACACGGATGTCGGGCACAGAGGGGTTCCTCCGCTTCCTGGGGGTGTCGAACTGAGGGTTGGCACCAAGGTAGGAAGTGACGCAGACGGGCGACAAGAAACGAAGACTGCGCGTCCGCGCAGCAATACTGCGTCTTCGAGCTGGTCAGCGCATGTCTGTTGCGCCTTCCGGGGCGGCAAGGCTGGCTCCGGCCTCTGGACTCTCCGGCAGCAGGTGGGACAGGACCATCACGCTGATCGTCTTCCGGATGAACGGCTCCGTACGGATGCGCTCCAGCACCTCCTCGAAGTGCTCGACGTCCCGCGCCCGTACGTGCAGCAGCGCGTCGGCGCCGCCGGTCACGGTCATCGCCGCGACGATCTCCGGGTGGTTGCGCACCACCTCCGCCAGGCGCCGGGGCGGCGCCGCGCCCTCGCAGTACACCTCCACGTACGCCTCGGTGCGCCAGCCCAGCGCCGCCGGCTTCACCGTGGCCGTGAACCCGGTGATCACACCCGTCTCGCGCAGCCGGTCGACGCGGCGTTTGACCGCGGTCGACGACAGGCCGACGGCGGCGCCGATCTCGGCGAAACTGGTCCTCGCGTTCGCCACGAGTGCGGTGACGATCTTCCGGTCGAGCTCGTCGAACGGCGCCGGCCTGCTGTTCATGCGGGCACTGTATCCAGCGGGAACGTCCATGTTCCGCACATGGGCAGGCGTACGGAATCCACCTACACTCCACGTTCATGCTGCGCGCTCTCGCCGTCGACGACGAACGCCCCTCTCTGGAGGAACTCCTGTATCTGCTGCGCGCGGATCCGCGGATCGGCAGCGTGGAGGGTGCGAGCGACGCGACCGAGGCGCTGCGTCACATCAACCGCGCCCTGGAGTCGGGTCCCGGCGGCCCCGACGCGGTCGACGTCGTCTTCCTCGATATCCATATGCCCGGACTCGACGGTCTGGAGATGGCGAGACTGCTGACCGGCTTCGCCCGGCCGCCGCTCGTCGTGTTCGTCACCGCCCACGAGGGCTTCGCCGTACAGGCCTTCGACCTCAAGGCCGTCGACTACGTTCTGAAGCCGGTGCGCCGGGAGCGGCTCGCCGAGGCCGTGCGCCGGGCCGCGCAGCAGCGGGAGACCGCGCCGCTGATACCCCTGCACGAGACCGACCCCGACCACATATCCGTGGAGCTCGGCGGCGTGATGCGGTTCGTGCCCGTCGAGGACATCACCCATGTGGAGGCGCAGGGCGACTACGCGCGTCTGCACACCGCCCAGGGCAGCCATCTCGTGCGGATTCCGTTGTCCACCCTCGAGGAGCGCTGGCGGTCGCGCGGATTCGTCCGCATCCACCGCAGTCACCTCGTGGCGCTGCGCCACATCGACGAGTTCCGCCTGGAGGCGGGCACGGTGAGCGTCCTCGTCGACTCCGTGGAACTCCAGGTCAGCCGACGGCACGCCCGCGAACTGCGGGATCTGCTGATGCGCCGGACCACGGGACGGTGAGGGGAGACGTGCCGCAGGACCCCGCCGAACGCCGCGTCGTCGTCACCGGGCCGCCCCGGCGCACCCGCCCGGCCTCCGGGTACTACCGCCCGCGTACCGAGATCGACGAGCAGACCACCCTCGGTCACACCTATGTCCGCTCGCTGATGCGCAGCCAGCTCAGGGCCGCACTCGTCGTCCTCACGGTGCTCGTGCTGCTGGTGGGTCCCCTGCCCCTGGTCTTCGCCACCACGCGCAAAGCCGACCTGGAATGGGCCGTACTGGGCTTCTGCCTCTATCCGCCGCTGGTCCTGCTCGCCCGCTGGTACGTACGCCGCGCCGAGCGCAACGAGAAGGACTTCGTCCGTCTCGTAGAGGACCGCTGAGGTGCCGTCGTGAACCAGAACTACTCGATCCCGGCGGTCGCCCTCGTCGTCCTCGCCACCGTCTTCGTCGGCGCGTTCGGTCTGCGCATCTCGCGCACCACCTCCGACTTCTACGTCGCCTCCCGCACCGTGGGACCCCGGCTCAACGCGGCCGCGATCAGCGGCGAGTACCTGTCCGCCGCCTCCTTCCTGGGCATCGCGGGGCTCGTCCTGGTCCAGGGCCCCGACATGCTGTGGTACCCGGTCGGCTACACCGCGGGCTATCTCGTCCTGCTCCTGTTCGTCGCCGCCCCGCTGCGTCGCTCGGGCGCCTACACGCTCCCCGACTTCGCCGAGGCGCGCCTCGCCTCGCAGCAGGTGCGCAGGCTCGCCGGCGCCTTCGTGGTCGGCGTCGGCTGGCTCTATCTGCTGCCCCAACTCCAGGGCGCCGGGCTCACCTTGACCGTGCTCACCGGCGCGCCCGACGCGCTGGGCTGTGTCATCGTCGCCATCGTGGTGGTCGCGACCGTCGCGGCCGGCGGCATGCGCAGCATCACCTTCGTCCAGGCCTTCCAGTACTGGCTCAAACTCACCGCACTGCTCGTCCCTGCGCTCTTCCTGGTGCTGGCCTGGCAGGGGGACGGTGCTCCGCGCGACGCCTTCGCGGAACCGCCCGCCTTCCGTGACCATCGGGTGGTACGGATCGACGACGGCCTGGAGCTGAATCTGTCCCGCCCGCTCGACGCCACCGTGACGGGCACGGTCGACGGCCGCCGGTACACCGGGGGTCCTGCGCACCTCGCCACGGGTGCCCACCGCATCGAGCGCGGCACCCTGCTGACCTTCGGCAAGGGCGACCCCGTCCCTGTCGCCGACCGTGACTCCAAGGGAGGTATGTCGACCTCGCTGGCCTCCGGTCGCGAGGAACGTCCGCTGTACGCCACATACGGGCTGATCCTCGCCACCTTCCTCGGCACCATGGGGTTGCCGCATGTCGTCGTCCGCTTCTACACCAGCCCCCACGGCGTCGCGGCCCGCCGCACCACCGTCGCCGTGCTGGCGCTGATCGGCGCCTTCTACCTGCTGCCGCCCGTCTACGGGGCGCTGGGCCGGCTCTACGCTCCCGAACTCACCCTCAGCGGGGACGCGGACGCCGCGGTGCTGCTGCTGCCCGACCGGATGATCGGGGGCATCGGCGCGGATCTGCTGGGTGCGCTGATCGCGGGCGGTGCCTTCGCCGCTTTCCTGTCCACGGCCTCCGGGCTGACCATGGCCGTGGCCGGGGTGCTCACCCAGGACGTGCTGCCGTCGCGGGGCGTACGGCACTTCCGCCTCGGCACCCTGCTGGCGATGGCCGTACCGCTCGCGGCGAGCGTCCTGGTGGGCGGGCTTCCGGTGGCCGACGCGGTGGGGCTCGCGTTCGCGGTGTCCGCGTCGTCGTTCTGCCCGTTGCTCGTGCTGGGCATCTGGTGGCGGCGCCTGACTCCGCCGGGGGCGGCGGCGGGCATGCTGGTCGGGGGTGGTTCGGCGTTCGTCGCGGTGGCGGCCACGATGGCGGGCTATCCCGGCACCGGGACCGGCACCCTGCACGCCCTGCTCGCCTGGCCCGCGCTGTGGTCGGTGCCGCTTGGGTTCCTGACCATGGTGCTGGTGTCCCTGGCCACACCCGGCCGGGTGCCCAGCGGTACGGCGGCGATCCTGGCCCGGTTCCATCTGCCCGAGGAACTGCGCGCGGAGGTGCAGACGTGAGCGGTTTCCTAGCCGGGCTGTGCGTGGCCGTACTCCCTTTGCTCGCCGCCGGTTTCTGGCTGGGGCGGCGCACCGCGCGCCCCGAGAACCTCGGTGGCCTCGGTACGCCCGTCGAGCACGCCACCTTCCAGACCCTGCACACCGCCTCCCTCGCGGCGCCGCCCCTGCGCGCCGGGCTCACCGAGGAGACGGCCCGCAGGTCCGCGCGCCGGCTGCGTACCCTGCTCGGCACCGACGCCCTCTGCCTGACCGACCGGGAAACCGTGCTGGCCTGGGACGGTGCGGGGGAGCACCATCGCGACGAGGTGCTGGACCGGCTCGGGGGCCCGTTGGAGAGCGGCCGCGGTGAGGCCTTCCGCCTCCGGTGCGCCGAGCCGGACTGCCCATGTCGCTGGGCCGTCGTCGCCCCGCTCACGGTGGACGACCGGGTGCACGGGGCGCTGGTGGCCTGTGCGCCCCGCGAGTCCGCGGTCCTCGTCCGGGCCGCGGGCGAGGTCGCCCGCTGGGTCTCCGTGCAACTGGAGCTGGCGGACCTCGACCGGTCCCGCACCCGGCTCATCGAAGCGGAGATCAGGGCGCTGCGTGCCCAGATCTCCCCGCACTTCATCTTCAACTCGCTCGCCGTGATCGCCTCGTTCGTCCGGACCGACCCCGAGCGCGCCCGTGAACTCCTGCTGCAGTTCGCCGACTTCACTCGCTATTCGTTCAGGCGGCACGGCGACTTCACCACCCTCGCCGACGAACTCCACGCCATCGACCACTATCTGGCGCTGGTGCGGGCCCGCTTCGGCGACCGGCTCTCGGTCACCCTCCAGATCGCGCCCGAGGTGCTGCCGGTGGCGCTGCCGTTTCTGTGCCTTCAGCCGCTGGTGGAGAACGCCGTGAAGCACGGCCTGGAGGGCACTACCGACAAGCGCCACATCAGCATCAGCGCGCAGGACGCGGGTGCCGAGGCCCTGGTGGTCATCGAGGACGACGGCGTCGGCATGGAGCCGGAGCTGCTGCGTCGCATCCTCGCTGGCGAGGCCGGTCCGTCGGGCGGTATCGGCCTGTCGAACGTGGACGACCGGCTGCGCCAGGTCTACGGCGACGACCACGGGCTCGTCATCGAGACCGCGGTGGGAGCGGGCATGAAGATCACCGCCCGGTTGCCGAAGTACCAGCCGGGTGTGCACTCGGCGGGACGACTGCCCCGGCAGTGACGGTCAGCTGTCCCGGGTGGCTACCATGCCGAGGGTGATCAATCCGAGGACGACCCAGCCGAACCACAGCCAGCCGCTGCTGCCGAGCGCCACCGTGTAGGCCGTCACCACAACGAGCCCACCGACGGTCAGCGCCCCCATCGTCTTCGTGGAACCGGGCATCGCGACACCCTCCTCATGGTTCTTCCTCTCCCATGGTGCCCGTTCTGCGTGAGTACGGTGTGCATGACGGAAGAGTTCCGACGAACAGGCCACCCTTACCCCCAGCGGGCGGCGTCGCGGTCGTGGTCCTTGGGGGGCGGCCCGCTGGTGGCGGATGCCGACGCCACGGCGCCGACGTGACGGCCGCGGTGCTCGGGGACGGCGACTTGCCGGTGGAGGGCGCTCCGGTGGCGCCGGTCGCCGAGCCGGACACGGGCGGGCGAGTGCTGCCGCGCGATGGGGAGGAGCCGCTCGCGGTGCGTCCGCCGCCCGCCGGCGACGATGCCGGCCCACCGGACGTCGGCGGCGTCGAGCGGTGAGGCAGAACTCAGCGGCCGCGTGCGTTGAGTGATGCCAGGTAGGCGTTGTACGCCTCGAGTTCCTTGTCGCCGTCCCGGTCCGCCGCGCGGTCCTTACGCCTGGCCTGCCGCTGCTCGGAGCCGTACCACTGGAAGAGCAGGGCCAGGAGTACCAGCACGGAGGGGATTTCGCTGAACGCCCAGGCGATGCCGCCGGCCGCGGTCTGGTCCGACAGGGGGTCGATGCCCAGTGAGGCGGGCGGATGCAGGTAGGTGCCGACCATGGGCGACGACGCCATCATCAGTGCGATACCGAAGAACGCGTGGAACGGCATGCCCGCGAACAGCTCCAGCATCCGCAGCAGGTGACCGGGGCGGTGCGGGCCGGGGTCGATGCCCATGATCGGCCAGAAGAACACCAGGCCGACGGCGAGGAAGTGCACCATCATCGCGATGTGTCCGGCCTTGGACCCCATCAGGAAGTCGAAGATCGGGCTGAAGTAGAGCCCGTACAGGCTTGCGATGAACAGTGGGATCGTGAACGCCGGGTGGGTGATGATCCGCATGTAGCGGCTGTGCAACAGCATCAGCAGCAGTTCGCGGGGCCCCTTGCGGCCGCGGCCTGCGGTCGGCAGCGCGCGCAGCGCCAGAGTGATCGGCGCGCCGAGCAGGATCAGGATCGGGGACAGCATGCTGATCACCATGTGCTGCACCATGTGCACGCTGAACATGACCATGCCGTAGTCGTTGAGCTTGGTGCACATGACCAGCATCACGGTGAGCACGCCGATGGCATACGCGACGGTGCGCCCCACGGGCCACTTGTCGCCGCGGCGGACGAGCCGTACGACACCCCAGCCGTACAGTGCGAGCCCGGCCAGGCAGGCGACCAGGAAGAACGGGTCCGCTGACCATTCAAGCCCCCGCCCCAGCGTGAAGGGCGGCAGATCCATGGTCATGCCGTGCCCGCCGTGATCCATCCGCCGGCTCCTGGTTCGTGGGGGTTGCGCGCTGTCTGTCCACAGCTGTCTGTCGGCACCCAGACTAGAACCGCCCCCGGTCGCCGCTGCGACCGGGGGGCGGACTTTCAGGCCCCTATGGGATCAGTACCGCATTACAGGACGCACTCCGCCTCGGCGTACCGCTCCGACGGCACCGTCTTCAGCGTCTCCACCGCCTCCGCCAGCGACACCATCACGATGTCGGTGCCGCGCAGCGCGGTCATGTTCCCGAACTCGCCGCGGTGCACCGCCTCGACGGCGTGCCAGCCGAAGCGGGTGGCGAGCACGCGGTCGTACGCCGTCGGCGTACCGCCGCGCTGGACATGGCCGAGGATCACCGGGCGCGCCTCCTTGCCGAGCCGCTGCTCCAGCTCCAGGGAGAGTTGTCGGGCGATGCCCGCGAAGCGCTCGTGGCCGTAGACGTCCTTGCCGCCCTCGTCGAAGTCCATGGTGCCCGCCTTCGGCTTGGCGCCCTCGGCGGCGACGACGATCGCGAACCGCTTGCCGGCGTCGAACCGCTGGCCCACCCGTGCCGCCAACTCCTCGACGTCGAAGGGGCGTTCCGGCACAACGATGGCGTGGGCGCCGGCGGCCATGCCGGAGTGCAGCGCGATCCAGCCGGTGTGGCGGCCCATGACCTCCACGATCAGCACCCGCTGGTGGGACTCGGCGGTGGTCTTCAGCCGGTCGAGGGCCTCGGTGGCCACGCCCACGGCCGTGTCGAACCCGAAGGTGACGTCCGTGACAGCGATGTCGTTGTCGATGGTCTTCGGCACGCCGACGATCGGCAGGCCGTTGTCGGAGAGCAGCCGGGCCGCCTTGAGCGTGCCCTCACCGCCGATCGGGATGATCGCGTCGAGACCCAGCTCCTCGACATGGCCCCTGGCCCGCTCCACACCGTCCCGCAGGTGCTCGGGGCGGACCCGGGAGGAGCCGAGGATGGTGCCGCCGCGAGCCAGGATGCCGCTCACCGCGTCGAGGTCGAGCTTGAGGTAGTCGCACTCCAGGAGACCCTTCCAGCCGTCCCGGAAGCCGATGACCTCGTCGCCGTGGTCGACGACGGCGCGGTGCACGACGGACCGGATGACGGCGTTCAGGCCGGGGCAGTCGCCGCCGGACGTGAGGACACCAATGCGCATAGCCCGAAATACCTTCTCAACGTGGGCCGGGGACCGGACCACGCTGTCCGGTTCGATCCCCGCCACCCTACCGGCGACAGGGGGCGGGGAGGCACCGTGCGTCCGCCTGCTGGACGTGCCCGCTCACCTGTGCGGACAGGCCGTCAGACGGGCCCGCCGTACCGGGTCGTCCGGCGGGTCAACGCGCACCCTGCGGGCCCTGAGGAACCGTTTCGGGGCCGTGGCGCGAAGGGCCTAGGCAGGCTGCTGGGCAGCGGTGATGCGCTCGTTGCGCAGCGCCTCGTACCAGCGGTCGTCGACGGGCGGGAGCGCGTTCACGTCGAGCGCCAGCTTCAGCAGCAGATCCGCGATCTGCGGGTTGCGCGCGAGGACGGGACCGTGCATGTACGTGCCGAAGACCGTGTCGTTGTACGCGCCCTCCGTGCCGTCGCCCGTGCCGTTGCCGTTGCCGAACCGCACCTGCGCGAACGGGCGGGCGGTCGGGCCCACGTGGGTGACGCCCTGATGGTTCTCGAAGCCGGTGAGCTGGGGGAGGCCGAGGCGCGGGTCGATGTCCGCGAGCACGTCGCCGACGCACCGCTCGCCCTCGCCGCGTCCCGAGACCACGTCCAGCAGGCCGAGGCCCGGCTCCCGCTGCCCGAGGTCATTGATGAACTCATGGCCCAGGATCTGGTAACCGGCGCAGACGGAGAAGACGATCGCGCCGTTCTCCACGGCCCGGTAGAGGCCGCCGTCGCGGCGCAGCCGCTCGGCCGCGAGCCGCTGCGGACGGTCCTCGCCGCCGCCGATCAGGTAGATGTCGCCGGAGGTGGGGATCGGCTGGTCGCTGCGCACGTCGAGCCGCGCCACGTCGAGGCCGCGCTGGCGGGCCCGGCGCTCCACGACGAGAGCGTTGCCCTGGTCGCCGTAGGTGCTCAGCAGGTCCGGGTAGATCCACACCAGACGCAGGCTGTTGTCACTCATCGATGATCGTCCTTCGTGGTCAGTTGCCGACGCGGCGACGCAGGTCCTGGAACGCGGTGTAGTTCGCGATGACCTCGATCCGGCCCGGCGGGGCCTGCTGGACCGCCTGGTCGAGGTTCTCGCAGACCTGGAAGGACTGGTTGGCGACCTCCAGGCGGACGGCCAGGTCCAGCTTCCGGTCGCCGATGACGAAGATCGGGTGGCCGGTCAGCCGCGTGTAGTCGACGTCCCACAGCCAGGAGGTGTCGGTGCCGTCCGCGCCGCGGGCGTTCACCGAGAGGATCACCGGGGCCGGCGGCGGGTCGATCAGCGAGAACGTCTCCAGCCAGCCGGCCGGGTTCTTGGCGAGCAGCAGGCGCAGGTCGTGGCCCTGGAACTGGACGACGTCGTAGCGTCCGGCCACCGCCTGGACCTGGTACATGCGCTCGAGGGCGACCTGCGGGGGCACGCCGAAGACGGCGGCGACGGCGGCCGAGGTGGTGGCGTTGGCCTTGTTGGCGCGGCCCGGCAGCTGGAGGTGGATCGGCCAGGCGGAGCCGTGCGGGTCGAGGACGTGGTCGCCGGACAGGGCCCAGGACGGGGTGGGCCGGCGGAAGCCGCACGCGCCGCAGTACCAGTCGTCGCCGGGGCGCTGCATCACACCGCCGCAGTTCGGGCAGGACCAGGCGTCGTCCTTCCACATCTGGCCGGCGGCGACCCAGATCACGTTGGGTGAGGAGGAGGCGGCCCACACGACCAGCGGGTCGTCCGCGTTGGCGACGATGACGGCCTTGGAACCGGCCAGGCCCTCACGCCAGTTCTCGGCCAGCATCCGGGTCTCGGCGGCGCGGTCGAGCTGGTCGCGGGAGAGGTTGAGCAGCGCGATGCACTTCGGGTCGGTGTCCCGGGCGACCCCGGCGAGGTACTTCTCGTCGACCTCGATCACGCCGAACTTGGCCTCCGAGCCGCCGGCCAGCGCCGAGGTGATACCGGCGGGCATGTTGGCGCCGAGCGCGTTGGAGACGACCGGGCCCGCGGCGCGCAGCGCCTCCGCGATCAGCCGGGTGGTCGTGGTCTTGCCGTTGGTGGCGGAGACCAGGATGACGTCCAGGTTCTGGGCGAGCCGGGCGAGGAGGTCGGGGTCGAGTCTGAGTGCGACTCGGCCACCGATCACCGATCCGCTGCCGCGCCCCGCGGCCCGCGATGCCGCAGCGACCGCCTTGCCCGCGGTCACGGCCAGCTTGGCCCGCGGCGTCAGCGGGTCCGAGTTGCCTGCCATCAGTTCTCGATCCTCCTTGCGTACGGCGCCGCGCGCTGTCCCGGGCAACGTCTGGACCTCAGCCTATCGAGATCCATTCACGCACCCGAATCGCGGCACCATCCCGGCACCTGCACGGCTCTTCGGACCGTACCCTTGCCGCCATGCGACAAGGCTCGATCCCGGGCGCGCGAGGGCGCGTGAGGCCCGTCACCCTGCTCGGTGACAGTGTGCTCCACACACCCTGCGAGCCGGTCACCGACTTCGGTCCCGAACTCGCCCGGCTGGTCGAGGACATGTTCGCCACAATGTACGCCGCCCAGGGCGTGGGCCTGGCCGCGAATCAGGTCGGGGAGTCCCTGCGGGTGTTCGTGTACGACTGCGAGGACGACGAGGACGTCCGTCATCTGGGGCATGTGGTGAACCCGCGGCTCGTCGAGGCCGACGGCCTGGTGCTGCGCGGACCCGAGGGGTGCTTGTCGCTGCCGGGGCTCGAAGCGGGGACACAGCGGTACGACCACGCGGTCGTCGAGGGGTTCACGGTGGACGGCGAGCCGGTCACCGTGCACGGCACCGGGTGGTTCGCCCGGTGCCTGCAGCACGAGTGCGACCACCTCGACGGAGGCCTGTACGTGGACCGGCTCACCGGCTGGCGGCACCGCAAGGTGATGCGGCAGGCCGCCCGGGCGCCCTGGAGCCGCTAGGGCCGTGGCCGCTCGCCCCATGCGGCGGAGCCGCACATCGGCACGGCTCCGCGCTCCTTGCGGGGCGGTTCAGAACCCGGGGCCTCCGATGCGGTCCCCGGCAGCGGCCAGCCGGCCCCACAGTAGATCCGCCAGACTCCGTACCAACTCGGCGCGGGAACAAGGACGTTCTCCCAGCCACCAGTCTCCGGCCGCGTGCATCATGCCGACGATGCCGTGTCCCCAGACCCGGGCGAGCTGGTGGCTGCCCGGGCCGAGGTCCAGGCGCTCCTCGATGAAGACGGCCAGCTCCTCACCCATCCGGCGCAGCACCGGAATGGAGTGCCGTCCCGTGTCGAAGCCCTGGTCGCTGGCCTGGTCGCTCTGCGAGGCACCCTCCGCCGGATGCATCAGGAACCGGTAGACCTGGGGTCGTGCCTCGATGGCCGCGAGATAGGTGTCCAGCGTGGACTCGACCCGCTCCCGTCGCTCGGAGGGTGCGTCCAGCGCCGCGCGCAGGGATGCGAGCAGCGCGTCCGTGTGGCGTTTGGCCAGTGCGGCGTAGAGGCCGCCCTTGTCGCCGAAGTGGCGGTAGAGGATCGGCTTGGTGATGCCGGCTTCCGCGGCGATGGCGTTCATCGAGGCCCCAGGGCCGTCGCGCAGTACCACCCGGTCGGCGGCCTCCAGCAGCTCGCGCCGTCGGCGGTCGGCGGACCGCTGCTGATCGGCCCGCTGCGTGGTGTCCATGATTTCTCCCCACCCGTGCTGTATCGGTGACGCCTGCGCAAACTAACACTGAAACGCAGGTCGGTATCGAACGAGCTGCCGACCGCCCGGTGAAGCTGTGCCGCTCCGGCCAGGGAGTTGACTTTCCTACTGGTGAGTAACAGACTGCGGTTACCGCAAGTAACACGCTAGCGCAGTGCTGGAGGGGACATGGCCGAGTTCACCATGGAGCTCAACGACGAACAGAAGGAGGTCAGGGACTGGTTGCACGGTTTCGCCGCCGATGTGATCCGCCCCGCGGCCGCCGAATGGGACGAGCGTGAGGAGACTCCCTGGCCGGTCATTCAGGAGGCCGCGAAGGTCGGAATCTACTCCCTGGACTTCTACGCTCAGCAGTACTTCGATCCCACAGGTCTCGGCATCCCGATGGCCATGGAGGAGCTCTTCTGGGGCGACGCGGGTATCGCGCTCTCCATCGTCGGCACCGGCCTTGCCGCCGTGGGCGTCATCGCCAACGGCACCGAGGAGCAGATCGGCACCTGGATCCCCCAGATGTACGGCGATGTCAACGATGTCAAGGTGGCCGCCTTCTGCTCGTCGGAGCCCGACGCCGGCTCCGACGTGGCCTCCATGCGCACCCGGGCCGTGTACGACGAGGCCAAGGACGAGTGGGTGATCAACGGCACAAAGACCTGGGCGACGAACGGCGGCATAGCCAACGTCCACGTCGTCGTCGCCGTCGTCGATCCGGAGCTGGGCTCCAAGGGCCACGCCTCGTTCATCGTCCCGCCGAACACCCCCGGCCTCGCCCAGGGCCAGAAGTTCAAGAAGCACGGTATCCGTGCCTCGCACACCGCCGAGGTGATCCTCGACAACGTGCGCGTCCCCGGCTCCTGCCTGCTCGGCGGCAAGGAGAAGCTGGACGAGCGGCTCGCCAGGGCCCGGGAGAAGGCGAAGGCGGGCGGGACGGGGGAGAGGGTGAAGAACGCGGCCATGGCCACGTTCGAGGCGTCCCGGCCCGCCGTGGGCGCGATGGCCGTGGGCACCGCCCGGGCCGCCTACGAGGTGGCACTCGACTACGCGAAGACGCGTGAGCAGTTCGGGCGTCCGATCATCGACAACCAGGGCGTCGCCTTCCAGCTCGCGGACATGCGGACGCAGATCGACGCCGCTCGTCTGCTGGTGTGGCGGGCCTCGTGGATGGCGATCAGCGGCAAGCAGTTCACGGCGGCCGAGGGCTCCATGTCGAAGCTGTTCGCGAGCGAGACGGCCAAGAAGGTCACGGCCCAGGCGATACAGATCCTCGGCGGCAACGGCTACACGCGGGAGTACCCGGTGGAGCGGATGCACCGCGATGCGGCCATCTACACGATCTTCGAGGGGACGAGCGAGATCCAGCGGCTGGTGATCGCCCGTACGCTGGCGGGGATGCCCATTCGCTAGGCGGCGGGGGCGGTGCGGCCCGGGTCAGCGATGCTTCAGGGGCGTCAGCTGCTCGATGTCGTACCGCCTGCGCAGTTCCTCGATCGCCTCGTGATCCGGCGGGCCGTCCTCGCCGAGGATCTCGAGGAGTTCCTCGAAGTAGCGTTCGTGATCGGGCGGCGGGGACGCCTGGAAGAGCATCTTCGTCGGGGCCTCCGTCG
Organism: Streptomyces sp. NPDC001156; assembly: GCF_053598275.1. Classification (NCBI taxonomy): domain Bacteria; kingdom Bacillati; phylum Actinomycetota; class Actinomycetes; order Kitasatosporales; family Streptomycetaceae; genus Streptomyces; species Streptomyces sp. NPDC001156. Next base: position 30,660 of record NZ_JBSFJX010000054.1, read on the forward strand.
GGTTGGCGAAGGCGTGCGGGCAGCCCGGCGGCACCACGATGACGGTGCCGGGCGTCGCCCGTACCACCCGGCTGCCCGATCGGGACTCCCACTTCTGCCAGTGGTCGGGAGTCCGGATGCGCGGCTCGAAGGCCAGCACGTCCAGCTCGCCCTCGAGCACGTAGAACAGTTCCTCGCTGCGTGTGTGCAGATGCGCGCCGACGTCGAACCCCGGCGGCACGACGACCTCGAACGTGGAGGCCGTACGCGAGTGCCTGCCCGTCACCTTGAACGTCACGTGCTGGGCCGGTGTGCGCACCACCCGGCCGTGGCCCGGTGGCACGAGCAGCCCTTCGACGGCTCCCGCTCCTTCGGCCGGCACTACTCCCTCGGTCGTCGTCATGAGCGGCTCACCATGTCACGGGCAGGGCCTCGGGCCCGCGGATCGACGCGCCCTTGCGGAACGGCACCCGGTCGGGCGGCACCGCGAGCCGCATTCCCGGCACCCGGTCGAGGAGGGCGGCCACCAGAAGTCCGGACTCCAGCCTGGCCACCATCCCGCCCGGGCAGTGGTGCGGGCCGAAGCCGAACGCCACATGAGCGTTCGGGTATCGCGCGAAGTCGATCGTCCCCGGCTCGGGAAACACGCTCGGGTCGCGGTTCGCGGCCGGATACGACACGTAGACCGCCTCACCCGCCCGGATCCGCACCCCCTGGATCTCCACGTCCTCCGTCGCGATGCGGGACAAGCCCACCGCGCTGCGGTGCGGGATGAAGCGCAGCAGCTCGTCCACGGCCTGCGGCCGGATCTCCGGCTCGGCCCGCAGCCGCCGAACCAGGTCGGGGCGGGTCAGCAAGATGTAGAACAACTGCCCGCTGTTCTCGGTGACCGCCTCCCCGTCGACCTGAAGCAGAACGGCGAGACCCACCGCCTCGTCCAGCGTCACCTCACCGCGGCCGACGGCGGCGCCGAGCAGGGAGGTGACATCCTCGTCGATGCTGCCCTCACGGACATGGATCAGCTCGGCGAAGTACCCCCGCAGCGCTGCCTTGGCCCGCTCACTGTCCGCCGGGCCGTCCGCCGGGGTGAGGACGAGCTGGGTCCAGGTGTGCAGGTTCCGCCGGTCGGCGGCCGGCACGCCCATGAGCTCGCAGATCACGGCGATGGGAAAGGGACTGAGCACGACGGCGACGAGATCGGCCGGCGGCCCGTCCTGGAGGAGTTCGTCGACGAGTTCGTCGAGTATCCGCCGTGATGTCTCGCGCACCCGCTCCACGCCGCGGGCCGTGAAGGCCGCGGCCACCGCCTGGCGCAGCCGGGTGTGGTCGGGCGGATCGAGGAAGCCGATCGCGCCCCGCGGCGGGACCAGATGCGGAGCGGGCCGGGTGCCCAGCCGGTCCAGGACCGCCTCGCGGCTGAAGCGAGGGTCTTTCGTGACCGTCCGCACATCGTCGTAGCGGGTCACGAGCCAGGCCCAGCCCCTGCCGTCGGACAGCTGGATCCGGGTGATCGGGCCCTCGTGCATCAACTCGGTCAGGACCGGGTCGAAGTCCACGCCCGTCGGGTCGACGGCGGGCCACCGGTGGACCGGCGGCATGGCGCCGGTGATCGTCTCTTCGGTCATCTCATGCCGCCTCCCTGCCCGTGCCGTCCGGCTTGTCATCCGGACTTGGTGCCGTTGCCGCCGATGTGCCAGCGGCCCAGGGCCATCTCCGCAGTGATGCCCGGTCCGAACCCGGCCAGCAGCCCGCGCGCCGTGTGCTCGGCCCCGCCCGCCTCGAAGAGCCGGCGCAGCGCGTCCAGGACGACGGCGCTCGCGATGTTGCCGTACTCGGTGAGCGTGGCCCGGCTGAAGCGGAAGGCCTCCGGTGCGACCTGCAGGAACTTGCACAGGTCGTCCAGGATCCGCGGGCCGCCCGCGTGGATGATGTAGAAGTCCAGTTCCGAGGCGTCCCAGCCGTGCTGGCGCGCCAGGCCCTGCAGCGCCGGGGCGAGCGGTTCCATCGTCGTCGGCACCCGCTTGTCCAGCAGGAAGTGGAAGCCGGTGGCCCGGACGTCGTACGCGATCCACTCCTCCGTCTTGGGGATCAGGTACGAGCCGTTGCGTTCCAGCTTGATCCCGGTGCCGCCCTTGCCGCGGACGGCCGCGGCCGCGATGCCGTCGCCGAACAGGCCGTTGGACAGCAGGGAGCCGACGCCCAGGTCGGTCGGCTGATAGCACAGCGAGCAGAACTCGCAGGCCACGATCAGCGCGTTGGCGTCCGGGTAGGCCGTGCAGAAGTCGTGCGCCCGGTTGATGGCGGCGCCGCCCGCGGCGCAGCCCAACTGGGCGATGGGTATCTGCCGGGTGTCGGTCTTGAAATTCATCGAGTTGATCAGCCATGCGGTCAGTGAGGGCATCATGAACCCGGTACACGACACATAGATGATCACGTCGATGTCGGTGGTCAGCAGTTCGGCGTCGTGCAGTGCACGCTGGATGACCGCGGGGACGCGAGCCTTCGCCTCCGCCTCGTAGAGGTTGTTGCGCTCCTGGAAACCCGGGTGTTTGAGGGTTTCCTCGATGGGCTGCACGATGTGCCGGGTGCGGACCCCGGTGTTCTCGATCAGTCGCAGTGCCAGCGGGAGTTGGGGGTGGTCAGGGTGGTGGGAGCGCGCCAGTTCGAGCGTCTCCTCCATTGTGATCACGTATTCCGGAACCGAGACCGCGGGTCTGCACAGAGTCGCCATGGAGCGCGCCTTCTTTCGCCTTGGCGGGGAACTTGCGGTCCCCCGGCGGAAGCGGGTTCACCCGTACGCGGGGTGCCCACCCACGATCACCCGGCGACGTGGGGATATCGCGTCGGCCTACTCCACTTCAGTGACGAACGCACAGTAATTATTCGCTTACGCAAAGCGATAAACGCTGGTCGCGACGCCGCCCCCGGCACGGCTCATCGACGCGAACTGTGCGCGATGCACGCCACGTCGATGCGGTCCGCGAGCTTGGCGAGTTCGATCGTCAGCGTTGCCACTGTGTCCTCGTCCAGCCCGTCCTCGCCGGCCTCCACCAGCCGCAGCCACCGGCCGCCGAGCGTGCGCAGGAGCTTGCTGACGTCCGCGGCAGCAACCTGCAACGTGCCGCGGTCGTCGACGATCAGAGGCAGGGTCACATCGCGGTTCACACAACGGATCGTAGCCGCGGAACGCTCACGCCCCGTGCCATACCGTGGTGATGTTGCAGAACTCGCGGATCCCGTGCCCGGACAGCTCACGCCCGTATCCCGAACGCTTGACGCCGCCGAAGGGGAACGCCGGGTGCGATGCCGTCATCCCGTTGATGTACACCCCGCCCGCCTGAAGGTCCTGCACAAAGCGGTCCACCTCGATCCCGTTGTGCGTCCATACGTTGGAACTCAGGCCGAACGGCGAGTCGTTCGCGAGGGCCACCGCCTCGTCGAGGTCCGCGGCCCGGTAGAGCGTGGCGACGGGCCCGAACGCCTCCTCGTGGTGGATCCGCATCCCCGGGGTGATGTCGGTCAGGACCGTCGGCGGGTAGAACCAGCCCGGCCCGTCGGGGCGCTCGCCGCCGCACAGTACGCGCGCGCCGGCGCCGACCGCGTCGTCGACGAGTTCCTCGAGGTCGGTGCGGCCTCGCTCGCTGGAGACCGGCCCCACCTCGGTGTCCTCCTCCATCGGGTCGCCCATCCTCAGCGACTTCATCCCGGCCGTGAACCGCTCCGCGAAGGCGTCGAACACGTCCGCATGCACGATGAACCGCTTGGCGGCGATGCACGACTGCCCGTTGTTCTGCACCCGCGCCGTCACCGCGACCTCGGCGGCCTTGACGAGGTCCGCCGAGGGCATGACCACGAACGGGTCGCTCCCGCCCAGTTCCAGGACCGTCTTCTTGATCTCGTCACCGGCGACCGAGGCCACGGACCGGCCCGCGGGCTCGCTGCCGGTGAGCGTCGCCGCCTTGACCCGCGGATCGCGCAGGACCCGCTCGACCGCGCCCGACCCGATCAGGAGGGTCTGGAAGCAGCCCTCGGCGAAGCCCGCCCGGCGGAACAGGTCCTCCAGGTAGAGCGCGGTCTGCGGGACGTTGGAGGCGTGCTTGAGCAGGCCCACGTTGCCCGCCATCAGTGCGGGCGCCGCGAACCGCACCACCTGCCACATCGGGAAGTTCCAGGGCATCACGGCGAGCACCGGGCCGAGCGGCCGGTAGCGCACGAGCACCCAGGAGGCGCCGGAGTCCTTCACGTCCTGTTCGGCGGGCTCCTCGTCGGCGAGCAGTTCCTCGGCGTGGTCGGCGTACCAGTGCATCGCCTTCGCGCACTTCGCGGCCTCGGCGCGGGCCTGCTTGATCGGCTTGCCCATCTCGGTGGTCATGATGCGGGCGATCTGCTGCTGGTCCTCCTCGAGCAGGTCGCCAGCCTTGTGCATGCGCAGCGCCCGTTCGGCGAACGTGGTCGTGCGGTGCGTGCGGAACGTGGCGTCGGCGGCGGCGAGCCTGCGCTCGATCTCCTCCTCGCCCAAGGCGTCGTACGTCTTGAGCGTCTCGCCGGTCGCCGGGTTCACGGTGGCGATGGGCATGGCTGACCTCCTGAGAACAGGGTCTGTTCCGACCTTCCCGCGGGGCGGTGACTCCCGCAACGCGGGCCGTGTTCAGCCCGAGTGCTCCACGAGCCGGTCGAGAAACGCGGCCTGTGCCTTCACGATCACGTCCCGGGCCCGGTCCAGAGCGAACCACGCCACGCGGTCCAGTTCGGGGAACTCCTGCAGGCGTCCCGACCTCGGCGGCCACTCCATGGTGAAGGTGCCCGGCTCGATGATCGCGGGATCCAGGTCCGCCTCGATCGCCCATGCCGTGACGAGCTTGCCGCCCGCCTGCCGCACCTCGCCCAGAGAGACGGCCTGCCCGTCGGGCGGCGGCAGCCCGAGTTCCTCCTGGAACTCGCGGCGCGCGGCCTCCCAGGGGGATTCCCCGGGCTCGTACTCGCCCTTGGGCATCGTCCACGCCCCGGCGTCGCGGCGGGCGAAGAACGGGCCGCCCATATGACCGAGCAGAACCTCCAGATGCTGGTCACCGCGCCGGAACAACAGCAGACCCGCGCTGCGCCTGGCCCGTTCGCTCACGGCGCCACGCCCGGGTGGGCGGCCAGCAGCGTCCGCACGGTGTCGGCCTCCTCCGGCCGCTTGTCCTCCCGGTAGCGCACGACCCGGGCGAACCGCAGGGTCACGCCCGCCGGGTAGCGGCTCGACCGCTGCAGTCCGTCGTACGCGATCTCGACCACGAGTTCGGGGCGTACGGTCACCACCCAGCCGTTGTCGTCCACCGCCAGTTCCTTCAGCCGCTCGGTCTGCCAGGTGAGCATCGCGTCCGTCATGCCCTTGAACGTCTTGCCGAGCATGGCGAAGGAGCCGTCCGGGTTGCGCGCGCCGAGGTGCAGGTTGGAGAGCTTGCCGGTGCGCCGGCCGTGGCCCCACTCCGCGGCCAGCACCACCAGGTCGAGGGTGTGCACGGGCTTCACCTTGAGCCAGGAGGCACCGCGCCGGCCCGCGCCGTAGGGGGCGCCGAGCGCCTTGACCACCACGCCTTCGTGACCCCGTTCAAGGGTCTCGGCGAGGAAGTCCTCCGCGGCGGCGACATCCCCGGGCCCGTCCACCACCGTGCGCCGCACCCGCATCGGCTCCGGTACGAGCCGGGCCAGCTCGGCGTGGCGGTCGCGGAACGGCAGGTCCAGCAGGTCCCGGCCGTCCACGGACAGCGCGTCGAAGAAGACAGGGGAGACGGGGACGGTCGCGGCGGCGGTCGCCACGTCCACCCGGGAGCCGACCCGCCCGGCGGTCTGCTGGAACGAGCGCGGCCGCCCCTGCTCGTCCAGGGCGATGACCTCGCCGTCCAGGATGAACCGCTCGCCCGCCAGTTCCAGGGCGGCCGAGGTCACCTCCGGCAGCCGGTCGGTGATGTCGTCGAGGGTCCGGGTGTGGACGCGGACCTCGCCGCCGTCCCGGTGGACCTGGACGCGGATGCCGTCGAGCTTCTCCTCGACGGCGCACGCGCCCAGCTTCTCCACGGCCTCGGCGACCGACGACGCGGTCTGCGCGAGCATCGGCAGGACCGGGCGGCCCACCGTGAGCCGGAACCGGTCCAGGGCGGGCGGCCCGTGCTCGAGCAGTGTCTGCGCCACAGTCTGCAGCGATCCGGCGAGCATGACGGCCCGGCGCACGTCCACCGGATCCGCCCCCGTCGCCTCGGCCAGCCCCTCGCCGGCGAGGGCGTCGAGCGCGCCCTGCCGCACCTCGCCGGTGAGCAGCCCGACCAGGAACCGCTGCTCGTCCTCGGTGGCCGCCGCCATCAGCTCGCCGACGAGCCGCTTGCGTTCGGACTGCGAGCCGGTGCCGGTGACCCCACCGATCCGGGTCAGCCTGGCGTCCACGTCGCGGACGGTGAGGCTCGGCTCGGCGGCGGGTGCCACCGGCTGACCGAGCAGCTTCCAGCCGATGCCGAGCCGCCCCTGTGGCAGGCGCCCGGCCAGATACGGGATGACGACCGGAACGTCCTCCGCATCGGCGGCCCGGAACAGCTCGCCGAGCAGCGCGATCTTCCTGGACCGCGCCGACGTGGCGGCGATCTCCCGGGACACACGGGCGAGCCGGCTCAGCAGCATGCAGTCATGGTGCACCGACGAGGCCCGGTCTACACCCCCGCGGTCGCGTCCAGGTCGGTCATGAGCAGCTCCCCGTTGATCGCGGCACCGGCCCGGTATCCCCGGCTGGCGGCGTTCACCACCTGCTCGGCGAACCCGCTGGCGTTGCCCGCCGCCCACAGGCCGGGCACGGTCGTCAGACCCCTCTCGTCGACCACGGGATAGGTGCCGAACGGGGTCTCGCTCAGCTCGGCGCCCAGCTGTTCGAACAGAGCGGTCTGCGGCACGGCACGCGGCGCCACGAACAGCACCGAGCGCTCGTGGGCCGTACCGTCCGCGAGCCGCACCCCGGTGAGCCGGTCGTCGTCCACCTCGAGCCTGGCGACCTCACCGGGCACCACCGCCACCCCGGCGGCGGCGAGCCTGCGCAGGTCCTGGTCCGGGATGTCGTCCTCGGCGACCGTGTGCAGGAACAGGGTCACGTCCTTCGACCACTGGGAGACCATCAGGGCCTGGTGGACGCTCATCGGAGTCGAGGCGAGCACACCGAACGGCAGGTCGCGCACCTCCCAGCCATGGCAGTACGGGCAGTGCAGCACATCGCGTCCGAAGCGCTCGGCGACGCCGGGCACCGCGGGGGGCTCGTCCTTCAGTCCGGTCGCGACCACCAGGCGCCGGGCGTGCACGGTCCGCCCCGAGGCGAGCGCCACGCCGAACTCGCCGTCCGCGTCCCGGACGGCGTCCACCGCCCGGTCCCGGACCAGCTCCACGCCGTACCGGGCGATCTCCTCACGGCCCACGGCGAGGAACTCGGCCGGCGGCATGCCGTCACGCGACAGATAGCCATGCATATGGGCAGCGGGCGCGTTGCGCGGCTCACCGGCGTCCACCACGAGCGTGCGGCGCCGTGCCCGCCCGAGGACCAGAGCCGCCGACAGTCCGGCCGCGCCGCCTCCGACGACAACCACTTCGTACTTCTCGGTCATGGGTTGACCACCTCCGAGGAGAAGGTCGCCCGGGCGGTGCCGAATCGACAAACTTCTTTGCCGATTCAGCAAGACGCGCGACAATGCGGCCATGGGCACCGATGACGTTCTGGCCGACGTGGGCCCGCGCCTGCGGCGGATCCGCAAGGAGCGGGAGGTGACCCTGGCGGCGCTCGCCGAGGCGACGGGCATCTCCGTCAGCACCCTCTCGCGCCTGGAGTCCGGCCTGCGCAAGCCCAGCCTCGAACTGCTGCTGCCGATCGCCCAGGCCCACCAGGTGCCGCTGGACGAGCTGGTGGGCGCTCCGCCGGTCGGCGACCCGCGCGTGCGGGCCAGGCCGATCGTGCGGCACGGGCGCACGCACTGGCCGCTCACCCGGCAGCCCGGCGGCCTGCAGGCCTTCAAGGTGCTCGAACCGAAGCGGAAGCTCGAACCGGACCCGCGGACACACGAGGGCTACGAGTGGCTGTATGTGCTCTCGGGCCGGCTGCGGCTCGTGCTGGGGGAGCACGACGTGGTCCTCACGGCGGGTGAGGCGGCCGAGTTCGACACACGGGTGCCGCACTGGTTCGGGTCGACGGGACAGGGACCGGTGGAGTTCCTCAGCCTCTTCGGACCGCAAGGGGAACGGATGCATGTGCGGGCGCGGCCGAGCCGTCCGTGACACCTCTGCCGTGACGCGCGCGACTGTTCCCTGATCGGCAAGCGACCGCTTAGTATGCGTCCGAGCCCGGTCGGACACGATGTGAGCCGAAGGGGCGCGTCGGAGGCGAGAGAGCCCGGGGTCCCCCGGCTGAGCGCGGGCGAGGTCTCCCGGCACCGGCCGAGGCGCTCCCGAGGCGAACAGAACAAGCTGGAGGCCCCGCATGCAGGCATGGCAAGTGCACGAGAACGGCGAGCCGGGCGAGGTGATGCGGCTGAACGAGGTGGACCGGCCCATGCCGGGCGACGGCCAGGTCCTGCTCAAGGTGCGGGCCGCGAACATCAACTTCCCGGACGCGCTGCTGTGCCGCGGCCAGTACCAGGTCAGGCCCCCGCTGCCGTTCACCCCGGGTGTGGAGATCTGCGGCGAGACCGAGGACGGCCGCCGGGTGATAGCCAATCCCGCGTTGCCGTACGGCGGTTTCGCCGAGTACACCCTCGCGGATGCCGCAGCCGTGCTGCCCGCCCCCGACTCCCTCGACGACGCGGAGGCCGCGGCCCTGCACATCGGCTACCAGACGGGCTGGTTCGGCCTGCACCGCCGGGCCCGTCTGGAGGCAGGCGAGACGCTGCTCGTCCACGCCGCAGCCGGAGGGGTCGGCAGCGCGGCAGTGCAGCTCGGCAAGGCGGCGGGCGCCACCGTCATCGGTGTCGTCGGCGGTGCCGGCAAGGCCGCCGTGGCCCGGGAACTGGGCTGCGACGTCGTGATCGACCGGCGCGCGCAGGATGTCGTCGCGGCCGTGAAGGAGGCCACCGGCGGCCGGGGCGCCGATGTGATCTACGACCCGGTCGGCGGCGAGGCGTACGCACAGTCCGCGAAGACCGTCGCCTTCGAGGGGCGGATCGTCGTCGTGGGCTTCGCCAGCGGGTCCATTCCCAGCCCCGCGCTCAACCACGCCCTGATCAAGAACTACGCGATCCTCGGCCTGCACTGGGGCCTGTACAACATCAAGAACCCGAAGCTGATCCAGCACTGCCACGAGCAGCTCACCGAACTGGCGGCCCGAGGCGCCGTCAAGCCCCTGGTGAGCGAGCGGGTGCCGCTCGGCGAGGCCGCGTCCGCCGTCCAGCGCGTCGCGGACGGCGTGACCACCGGCCGGATCGCCGTCGTACCGGAGAACGGAGCAACTGCATGACCGACGCAGCCGAACTGCGCCGCCGAACCCGCGAGTTGCTGGCCGCGCACCCGCCTGCCGGCACCGGCCGCCTCGACTTTCTCAAGGCCCGATTCGACGCCGGACTCGCCTGGGTGCACTACCCGGAGGGCCTCGGTGGCCTCGGTGCCCCGCGCTCGCTCCAGGCCGTCGTGGACGCCGAACTGGGGGCCGCCGACGCTCCCGACAACGACCCGCGGCGCATCGGCATCGGCCTCGGCATGGCGGCGCCGACGATCCTCCGCTACGGCACCGAGGAGCAGAAGGAGCGCTTCCTCGGGCCCCTGTGGACCGGCGAGGAAGTGTGGTGCCAGCTGTTCAGCGAGCCCGGCGCCGGTTCCGACCTCGCGGCGCTCGGCACCCGGGCCGTCAGGGACGGCGAGGACTGGGTGGTCAACGGGCAGAAGGTGTGGACCTCCAGCGCCCATCTCGCCCGCTGGGCCATCCTCATCGCCCGCACCGACCCGGACGTGCCCAAGCACCAGGGCATCACCTACTTCATCTGCGACATGACCGACCCCGGTGTCGAGGTCCGGCCCCTGCGCCAGATCACCGGCGAGGCCGAGTTCAACGAGGTGTTCCTCACCGGCGTCCGCATTCCCGACTCCCGCCGGCTCGGGGAGATCGGCGACGGCTGGCGCGTCGCGCAGACCACGCTGATGAACGAGCGCGTGTCCATCGGCGGTATGCGCATCCCGCGCGAGGGCGGCATGATCGGCCCGGTCGCGAGGACGTGGCGCGAGCGCCCCGCACTGCGCACCCACGACCTGCACCAGAGACTGCTCCGGCTGTGGGTCGAGGCCGAGGTCACGCGGCTCACCGGCGAGCGCCTGCGGCAGCAGCTCGTCGCCGGCCAGCCCGGGCCCGAGGGCTCCGGCATGAAGCTGGCCTTTGCCCGGCTGAACCAGGAGATCAGCGGTCTGGAGGTCGAACTCCTGGGCGAGGAGGGCCTGTTGTACGACGATTGGACCATGCGCCGCCCCGAACTCGTCGACTTCACCGGCCGAGAGGCGGGCTACCGGTACCTCCGCTCCAAGGGCAACAGCATCGAGGGCGGGACCAGTGAGGTGCTGCTGAACATCATCGCCGAGCGGGTCCTCGGCCTGCCCGCCGAGCCGCGTACCGACAAGGACGTCGCATGGAAGGACCTGGCCCGATGACGACGCAGCCGGATCTGCTCTACTCCGAGGAGGAAGAGGCGCTGCGCTCGGCCGTCCGCGACCTCCTCACCGACCACTGCGACGCGGCCGCCGTGATCGCGCGCGTCGAGTCGGACGCCCCGCACGACCTATCGCTGTGGAAGGCGCTCGCACAGAGCATGGGCCTCGCCGGGCTCCTCGTGCCGGAGTCCATGGGCGGCCAGGGCGCCTCCCACCGCGAAGCCGCCGTCGTGCTGGAGGAGCTGGGCCGCGCGGTCGCTCCGGTTCCGTATCTCACGAGCGCCGTCGTGGCGACCGAGGCCCTGCTCGCCTGCGAGGGCGAGGACGCCGTGAAGCTGCTGGCGGAGCTGGCGTCCGGGCGGACCGTGGCCGCGCTCGTGGTCGGGCTGTCCGCCCGGCCGGGTGGCGTGCACGGCGTCGTACGGCAGGAAGGCGGTACCCTGCACGGCACGGTGACCGCGGTCGCCGACGCGGCCGCCGCCGACGTGCTGCTGGTCCCGGCCGGGGACGGAGCCCTGTACGCGGTACGCACCACGGACACGCCCGCCGTGACCGTCACCCCGCAGGTGTCCTTCGACCTCACCCGGCCGGTCGCCACCGTCACCTTCGACGGGGCGGCCGGGCACCGGCTCACGGAGGACGCACCGGCAGCCGTGCGACGGGCCCTGCGCGCCGGAGCCGGACTGCTCGCCTCCGAGCAACTCGGCGTCGCCGACTGGTGCCTGACGGAGACCGTGCGCTACCTCAAGGAGCGCAAGCAGTTCAACCGGGCCATCGGCGGGTTCCAGGCGCTCAAGCACCGCCTGGCCCAGCAGTGGCTGGAGGTCGTGAGTCTGCGGGCGGCCGCGCGCAACGCCGCGGACGCGCTCGCCACGGGCGACGGCGACACGGACATCGCGGTGGCCGTCGCCGCGGCGTACGCGGCGCCCGTCGCCGTCCACGCCGCAGAGGAGGCCCTCCAACTGCACGGCGGCATCGGCATGACCTGGGAGCACCCGGCTCATCTGTATCTGAAGCGGGCGAAGGCGGATTCGATCGCGTACGGGACTGCCGGCGACCACCGGCAGGCGCTGGCAGGGCTGGTCGACCTCCAGCCGCCGTCGTAGACCCCGTCGGGAAAGGCCCGCCGCCGGGCGGGCCTTTCCCGTGCCCGCAACCCCGAGGAAGCGCACGCGGGGCGGCGGTCCGGCCGACTTCCGCCCGAAGCGGGCCACTTGGCCACCGGCTCGGGAAGGGCCCATTCTCTAGGGCCGAGCGGCAGAGGCCGCCCGACAACCTCGAACAGGCGCACGCGAACCGGTAGAAGGTGCGCTTCTGGGCCCGCCGATTCCGCAGGTCCTGGAGGATTTCCCCAACTCCCGCCATCGGACCAGAACCACACGTTCGGGGGACACGTCAGCCGCCCGGATGAACCCTCCGCTACGCCAAACTTGCGGCCGAAGGCCGCGCCGTGGGTGTGGCGGAGGAGGTTGACGATGGCCGTTTCCATCTCAGTGGTGCTGTTGCTTCTGTTCATTGCGGTGATCTACATCCGCAACGGCGCGTTGAAGATCTGGCACGCCATCCTCTGCATACTGCTCGGCTTCTTTCTGGCCAGCACGAGCATGGCTCCGACCATTCACCAGGGGCTGGCGGCGACGGCGCAGATCGTCGGCAGTCTGCGCCCCTGACCTCAGGAGTCGGAGAAGACGCCGACTCCGTCGGCGACCGGCCGTTCCACGCCCCCGCTGGGGTGGTTGCGGACCGCCGCCGTACTGGCGCCCGGCGACCTGGTGACCAGGGTCGTGGAGCCGCCACCGTCGAGGTTGAAGCCCTCCGTGGCGCCCAGCTTCCGCAGTGTCCCGGCGACTTCGGCGAGGGTGAGACCGCTGCGGTGGGGCGCCGCTCCGTCGGTGGCGAGCAGCAGCAGGCGACGGCCCCCGTCCCGGATGCCGACCGCGGTGCGTACGGCGGATGTCGTGCCGTCCAGACCGGAGACCGGTGCGCCGTGCCGCAGCACCGGGAAGCCGCCGATGGCGAAGAGGTAGGGAACGCCGGACGAGGCGGCCACCAAGCGCTGCTCCACCTGAACCTCCTCGCCCTGGAACAGCTTGCGCAACTGCTGCGCGCCCGCCTCACGGCCCAGCAGCACCGTGGTGCCCGGCGCGATGGGACCCTTGCCCGGTGCGTCGGCGGTGGCGACGACCTGCTCGTTCTTGATCGTCACCTCGTAGGTGTCGTGGCTGCACGGGCCGCCCCGGTTCGTGTCGGTGCCGCAGGTGGCCCGCACCCGTGATGCGCTGCCCCAGTCCGCGGTGTACGCCCCGATCGAACCCTGCGGCAGCGCGTACTGGTTGAGCCCGCGAAGCTGCAGCCGTCCTTCCGGTGTGATGAGCGAACCGGTGAGGGACAGCCGGTCGAGACGCGCCGTGCGGTCGGTCCCCACCCCCAGGACGTCCTCGGTGCTCGTACCGGGCGGCAGCGCGGGTCCGAAGCGCTGTCCGCGCGGCACCGCGGCCTTGAGGGTGTGCCCGTCCGTGATGGCAGGCCCGACGGCCGAGCCGGTCGCCTGGACCCCCGGGTGCTGAGTCTCGGAGATGTTGAAGAAGTCGCCGTTGATGCCCGCCACCGCGCCCTGCGCGTCCGCCAGTCGTGACACCGAGGCACGCGCCGCGACGGCCCCCGGATACAGCAGGTCGACCCGTACGTGCTTGTTGCGCAGGTCGACGGTGAGCAGGTGGGCGCGCGTCGTCCCGTGGGCCGCGGGGATGTCGAACTGGCTGTACTGGATGCCGGGCGCGACCGTCCGGGTTCTCGGCGCTCCGTCGGCCGGTGCGGCCCCCGTGAGCGCCGCTCCGGCCAGCGCGCTTGAGGCCACGAGAACCGTCAGTGCCGTTCTGAACCGTCGGTCGTGACGCCGCACGGCACCCCCTGATGTCTCGTCAACTTGCTCGGGACCCAGGGGGAGTGCACCAGACCGTGGTGCCTCGTACGGTGTTCAGGCTTCGACGACGCGGGAACGGATGAGAAAACGCACTCCTTCGGGTGCTTCCAGGGAGAAGCCGCTGCCCCGGCCCGACACGACGTCGACGATCAGCCGGGTGTGGCTCCATGCCTCGTACTGGCTCCGGGACATCCAGAAGCGCACCGGCTCGTCGACGCCGTCCACGTTCAGCTCCGCGAGCAGCACGTCCGAGCCGCCGGTGCGGAACTCGCCCTCGGGGTAGCACATCGGGGCGCTGCCGTCGCAGCAGCCGCCGGACTGGTGGAACATCAGCGGCCCGTGGGCCTCCCGCAGCCGCCGCACCAGTTCGGCGGCCGCGGGGGTCAGCTCCACGCGCGGGATCATGTCCATGGTCACGCAGTGAGTCCAGCACGGGCCACGTTGCAACGACGTTGCGTGTCCGGACGCGCAGGCCAGGCGCAGGCGGGCGTGGGGCGTTGCGCAACTGGTGTGGGGGAAGCGCATGTTGCGTATCGGCGGATGTGGGCCGTTCCCCTACTGCCCGGGGCGGAGCGCAGGTTGCGTACCGGGAAGGTCGTGCCCCCGTCCTGGTGCGCGGACGAGGGCGCGGTGGTTCGTCAGTCGCGGTGCAGCAGGCCGGAGGCCAGAGTTCGATCGCGACGGCGATCCATTGCGGGATGGTTCCCGACGCGGTCAGCCCGATCATCGTGACCGTGAGGGGCCCGAACATCACACGCCGTGTGCGAGACGGGGCCCACGTGTGAAGCTCCCGTCCGTCGTACAGGGGGCGTCCCGTGAATCCGCCGACGCGGCGACCCGCGAGGCCGGTACGCGCTGCGCGGACCCCTTCCGTTGCGGCTTCGCGGGCATGGGGCGAAGATCAAAGGGGATTTGTCCGATACACGAGCTGGGGTGCGTGGTGGGTGCCATGCCTCGTCCGACATCCGGCGGCCACCGGGACCCTCCGGCAGGGCCCGTCGCCCCGAACGGGGATCCGGTCCTCGCCGCGCGCTTCAGCGTGCCCGTCCCCCCGCAGGCCTTCGTCCGCAGGCCCCGTCTCACGGACCGGCTCACGCAAGGCGTGCGCGGGCCTCTCACGCTGGTCAACGGGCCCGCGGGAGCCGGCAAGACCCTGCTCGTCGCCGACTGGCTCGCCTCGGGAGCAGCTCCCGGGCAGGTGGCGTGGCTGACGGTGGCGCCCGAGGACAACGGGCCCGGTGTCTTCTGGACCTATGTGCTGGAGTCCCTGCGGCGACACGGGCTGGCGGCCCGGGACGACATCGGCAGCCCGGCCCGCCCGGGCGAGGTGGACCACTCGCTGCTGATCAGGCTCGCCGCGCAGCTCAACCTGCGGGAGGAGCCCCTGGTCCTGGTCCTCGACGAGTTCGACCGGGTGGGCACCTCGGCGGAGGTCGCCGAAGAACTCCAGTTCGTGCTCCGCCACGCGGGCCAGGGACTGCGTCTGATCCTCATCAGCCGTACGGAACCCCTGCTGCCGCTGCACCGCTACCGGGCGGCCGGCGAGGTCACCGACATCCGGGGCGCCGACCTGGCCTTCCGCCCGAAGGAGACGGCCGAGCTGCTGAGCCGCCACGGCCTGCACCTGTCGGAGGACGGAACCCGGGCCCTGACGGAGCGCACCGGTGGCTGGGCGGCCGGACTGCGACTCGGCACCCTGGCCGCCCAGGGCGCCGGTGACCCCGAGGCCTTCCTCAAGGACTTCGAGGCCGGCCAGAGCACGCTCGCCGACTTCCTGCTCGCCGAGGTGCTCGACACCCAGCCCGCCGAGACCCAGGACCTCCTGCTGCGCACGAGCATCCTCGAACAGATCCACCCCGGGCTCGCCAACGCCCTCACCGGCCGGGACGACGCGGAAGCGATCCTGGCGGGACTCCAGCGCGCCAACGCCTTCGTCGAGGCCATCGGCCATTCGTGGTACCGGCTGCACCCCCTGTTCGCCGAGATCCTCCGGGTCCATCTGCGCGTCCGGCACCCCGGGCTGGAACCTGAGCTCCACCGCAGGGCGGCGCACTGGCTGAGCGAGACGGGGCTGCTCACCGAAGCCCTCCCGCACGCGGCGGACGCGGGCGACTGGGAGCTGGCCGCCACCCGGTTCGTCGACGAGCTGGCGATCGGGCGGCTGCTGACCGGACTGGACGCCGAGCAGCTCGACGCACTCTTCGCCCGGATGCCTCCCGACGCCTCAGGGCCCGCCGCGGACCTGGTGCGCGCCGCCCGCGAACTGGCCCGGCACGACGTCGACCGCGGCCTTGCCCACCTTCGCCGCGTCGAGGAGAACCTCCCCGTCGAGGAGTCCTCCGAGTGCGCGCCGCTGCGCCTGAGCTGCGCCCTGCTGCGCGTCCTGGCAGCGCGGATGACCGGTTCGGCCGACCTGGCCGAGGCGGCCGCCGATGACGCGGAGGCGGCGGAACGTGCCCTGCCCGCCGAGCGGCTGGCCCAGCACCCGGAACTGCCCGCATTGATGCTCACCGACCTGGGCTCGGCACAGCTGTGGGCGGGTCGGTTGGACGCCGCCCAGTCCTCGCTGTCCGCCGCCGCGAAGGTGGACGCGGGACCGGACACGGCATTGCCGCGGCACGAGTGCCTCAGCCGGCTCGCCCTGATCGACTTCCTGCGCGGCTGGCCGGGCCGAGCCGAGGCACATGCCCGGGAAGCGGTCGCGGAAGCCGAGCGCTCGGGACTGACGCCCGACGCCCGCACCGGAATCGCCCAGCTCGTACTGGCCGCCGTCGCCATCGACCGCGACGACCTCGACGTGGCACGCGCCCACCTCGATCACGCCGCCTCCTCGACGCTGCCCCGCGACCCCCTGGTCAGCGCGGGCCTGGCGCTGCTGCGCTCCCGTCTCCTGCTCGCCCGGGGGCACCCGCAGGCGGCGCTGCGGCTCCTGGAGGACCAGGAGGGGCTACCGGCCCTGACCGAGCCCTCGCCGTGGGTCGACGACCGCACGGCCCTCACCATGGCAGGCGCCTACCTCGCCGAGGGCCGGCCGCAGGCCGCGCGCGAGGTCCTCGAGGAGGACCGGGCCGCCGGACCGGAGAGCGTCGTCGCCGCGGCCCGTGCCCGGCTCGCCGCCGGTGACGGCGAAGCGGCACACGACCTGCTCGCGGCCCTCCCCGCCGGGCACGGCGAGGGACCGGCCATCACGGTACGGACACTGCTGGCCCGGGCCCAGATCGCCGACGCCCTGGGCGACGCGGCTCAGGCGCAGCAACTCGTCGCCCGGGCCCTCGGCGCGGCGCGGCCGGAGAACTTGCGGCGGCCGTTCCTGGAGTCGGGTCCCTGGCTGCGCCGGCTGGTGCGCCACCGGCCCGATCTGGCGCAGGGCCACGACTGGCTGCCGTCCTCGCTGTTCGGGCACGCCCATGTGGCGGACCCGGCCGAGAGCGGTTCCGCGCCGGTGACCGAACCGCTCAGCGAGCGCGAGCACGAGGTACTGGAACGGCTGGCGCAGATGATGTCGACGGAGGAGATCGCCGCGGACCTGTATTTGTCGGTGAACACCGTCAAGACACACCTGAAGAGCCTGTACCGCAAGCTGGCGGCGACCCGCCGCGGCGAGGCGGTGCGCCGGGCCCGCGAACTGCATCTGCTCTGACGCGCCCGTCGTGCGCCGGCCCGGTCGGCGGGTGCCCGGATCACTCGGGGAGGCGCCGCATCTCCACCACGTGCAGTCCGAGCGCCTGGCAGCGCGCCAGCAGGCCGTACAGCTGTGCCTCGTCGACGACCTGGCCGAACAGCACGGTCTGGTGGGGCACCACGACGCTCTCCAGTTCCGGGAACGCCTTGGTCAGCGTCTCCGACATCTGCCCGTCGACGCGGATCTCGTAGCGCATGAGAACCCCTTGCGATCGTGCGGCTCCCCGTGCCCCCGGCAGCCTCCGCGGACGGCACCGCGGGCCCGGGCCGGGCCGTTCAGGAGACCAGCACCTTGGCCTTGGCCGCCTCGTACTCCGCGTCGGTGATGTCGCCGTGGTCGTGGAGGCCGGCTAGCTGGGCCAGCTCGTCGGCCTTGCTCGTGCGGGCCGCGGGGCCGGAGGCGGCCGCCTCCCGCACGTACGAACGGAACGCCTGCTCCTGGGCCTGCGCCCGGCGCATGGACCGTTCGCCCATGCCCCGGCCCCTGGCGACCAGATAGGCCAGGACGCCCAGGAACGGCAGCACGCACACGAACACCGTCCAGCCCGCCTTGGCCCAGCCGCTGAGGCTGTCGTCGCTGAAGACGTCGTAGATGACCCTGAACAGGAGCATGAACCACAGGACCCACAGGAAGAACCACAGCATGGTCAGGAATGCGTTGAGCAGGGGGTAATTGCTCACGACGACCTCCGGGCGCCGGCCCGTCCGTGCGACGGCGCGGACGGGGGAGTGACTTCTGACGCACTCAACGGTCGGTCCGGCGCGGAGCGCCGGCATCACCCGGTGCGGGTGGCCGTAGGCCTCAGGTGAGGATGGGCACGAGGAGGCTGACCAGGCCGAGGCGGCTCGGTCGTGCGGGCATCACCTGTGGAGGGTGAGGGCCGATCAGCGGGCGTCCCCGGGCGGGAGGGGCCCTCGCGTCCGGGCGTCGACCGTGGCCCTGCCGCTTGCGGCCAGCAGCGCGACCAGGGCGAGGACGGCCAGCAGGACGAGCACCAGGAGCACGACCGTCAGCACGGTGGGGTAGTTCCACAGCGCGAAGACCAGCGCGACGACCAGCAGCGCCGCGATCGTGAGCCACCTGCGGTTCTCCTGTGTCCAGGTGTCGGCCCGTCCGGTCTGGATCCGGTGTGCGTACGCCCAGCCGGCGGCCGAGTCCGCGGTGCGTTCGGAGACTCCGCGCACGGCGACAGGCAGCGGGCCCGGGCCGACCGGGCCCTCGCTCTTCTGTGCCGGTTCGGGGAGCTGGGGTCCTGGACGGCGCTCATGGGGTCTCCGGCTCCTTGGGGATCCGTCCCTCCCATTGCGGCCGTACGCCGGGCGGTCGGCACCCCGGGAGCGTCCCCCTGGGCGAACCAGGCCCGGCCTACCGCGGCGTGGTGGCGTCCCTCGGCGCGACGCACAGCGCCCAGATGATGAACCCGTACAGCGCGATCAGCGTGAGCGACCACACGGGGTAGTACGGGATGGACAGGAAGTTGGAGATGATCAGCAGGGACGCGATCACCACCCCGAGGACCCGAGCCCAGGGGGACAGCGCGAACAGGCCGATGCCCACCGCCACGGCGACCGCCCCGAGCACCAGGTGGACCCAGCCCCAGCCCATGAGGTCGAACTTGAAGACGTAGTTGGGGGTGGTGACGAAGACGTCGTCCTGGGCGATGCCCATGATGCCCCGGAAGATGTCGAGGATGCCGGAGATGAAGAGCATCACGGCGGCGAACAGGGTCAGACCGGTCGCGGCCGCCAGGGTGCCGGGCGAGCGGTCGTGCGACGGGGTGGTGGCCATGAGTGGACCTCCATTCGGTGCCCGGCTGCTGCCTACAGCCGTTCACCAGTGAGCGTGCACCGGACGGGCGCCGTGTTCCTCACCCGGGAAGGGTGACGACGCGAGGCTCGCACACCCGATCGACTGGGCCGGCGGCTCCTCTCGCCTGACCCTGCCCTCGCCGGTGACCCCATCCGGCTACGGGATCAGTAGCCCCTCCGGAAGCCGTGGCGGTGTCCCGTCGTGGCGGCCCAGGACCTGGCCGGACCGGACGAGTTCGCCGTACGTTGCGGGGTCCGCCTCCTCGGTGAGCAGCAGGTCCAGTACGGCGACGGCCGCCTGTCCGGGCGTCTGCGCCCCGTTGAAGTCCGTGAACCACGGCCGGGACAGAGGCGTGTCGATCAGTCCGGGGCAGACCGCGGCGATCAGCCGGTCCGCCGGCAGGTCCACGGCCCGGCGCTCGGCCGCCACCGCCCGCACGGCCGCGACCTGGGCGACCTTCGACGGTACGTTGATCCAGCGCGGCCAGCCCAGCTCCTCGGCCGTACCGGCGTGCAGGGCCGTCCGCCAGGACTCGACGGCCTTCTCGACCTCGTCGAGCGAGGCACCGTCGAACAGGGGCCGCAGCCCGGGGGTGAGATTCCCGAGCGTGCCCAGGGAACTGGCGACCACCAGCAGCCGCCCACCGGGGCGCAGCACCGGCGGGAACGAGCGCAGTACGGCGTGAGCGCCGCCGTTGGCGACGTCGATGAAGTCGTCCGCCTGCTCGGACTGGGAACGGTCCGGGGTGAGCATGGCACTGGCGTTGGACACGACGAAGTCCACCCCACCGAACCGTTCGTCGAGCCCGGTGGCGAGACGGGTGACGGCGCCGGCGTCGGTGACGTCGAGGACCCGGCCCTCGACCCGGCTCCGGGTGGCGGGGTCCGCAGTGATGCGAGCCGTGGCCTCGGCCACCCGCTCGGGGTTGCGTCCGGTCAGCAGGACGAGGTCGTCCGGACCGAGGCGAGCGGCCAGGCCCGCTACGAGGGCACGGCCGAGGCCCTGGTTGGCGCCGGTGACAAGGGCGATGCGCGGAGAAGTCATGCGTCCACGCTAGGAACGGTCCGGCCATGAGTCCAACGAAAGTCCCTCACCTCTGGTATGCGTAAACCTCATGGACTTCACCGACGTCTCCCTCGTCGAACTGCGTGTCTTCCGGGAGGTCGCCGAACGCGGCACGCTCACCGCAGCGGCTGCGGCCCTCGGCTACACCCAGTCCGCGGTCTCCCGGCAGATCGCCTCACTGGAACGAGACGCCGGCGCCCCGCTGTTGGAGCGCCGCCGGGACGGGGTGCGGCTGACGGCCGCCGGGCATGTCGTCCTGCGGCGGGCGGCGACCGTGCTCGACGAGATCGACGCCACGGCGCGCGAACTCGCCGGGCTGCCCACCGAGGGGGGCACGGTGCGCCTGGGCTGGTTCGCCAGCGCGGGCGCCGTTCTGCTGCCGCGGGCCGTCGCCGCGCTGCGGCGCACCCACCCGGCCATCACGGTCACCACCCGCGAGGGCACCACACCCGCCCTGGTACGCGCCCTGCGTGCCGGAACGCTCGATCTGGCGCTGGTGGCCATGGAACCGCCGTACCGCCCGCTCGACACGGAGGCGCCGTCCCTGGCCGTGCGGACGCTGAGCGAACGCAGCCTGCTGCTCGCGGTGCCCGCCGCCCATCCCTTCGGCCGGGCCGACTCCATCGACGTCGCGGACCTGCGCGGCCAGCGGTGGATCGCGGCTCCCTCGTCCGGCAAGGAGAGACTGCTGGGGGTGTGGCCGGGCCTGGACGAGCGGCCCGAGATCGCGCACACGGCGCGGGACTGGCTGGCGAAACTGCACCTGGTCGCGGCGGGTTGCGGAGTGACCACGGTGCCGGCCGCGCTCGCCGCCGCGGCACCGCCGGGCGTACGGATCGTGTCCGTGCGCGGTGGTCCGCAGGAGTTGCGTCGCCTGGTCGTGGCCCATCTTCCCCACCCGCTGCCGGAACCGGCTGCCCGCCTGGTGGAGGCCTTGCGCACGGCGTCGGCGGACACGGCCGGCCCGCCGTAGTCCCGCCACCGCCGCGCGACCGCCCGTGTGAGACCCCCTCAGGCTCGTACGGTAGGGTTGGCCTGCGCGATCACGCGGAACACCGCGGAGTCGCACCGGGACGTGGCGCAGCTTGGTAGCGCACTTGACTGGGGGTCAAGGGGTCGCAGGTTCAAATCCTGTCGTCCCGACTGGGGACAGTCGCAGGTCAGGGCCGGTTTCGGAGGTATCCGAAACCGGCCCTTGATCATTCTTGGGGGACGGTCCGGCGCTCTGCTGCGTGGGGGCTGCACCCGCTCGACCAGCAAAAAGCCCCTCCGGAGGGGAGTGGGAGGCACATGGCGCCGCAGGACTCGGACCCTGCGGCCAAGCGCTTAGAAGATGCGGGTACTCCTCGGTAGTTCGGTCCGATGGCGCCCTGCTGGAGCCATGCCAGGCTGCCGGGTGTCGCTGCCGTCCGCCATCGTTGCCGTCAGCGCTGCCGTCACTGCCGTCGGCCGCAGCGTCGTGTGAGCACCGCTTTGAAGTTCGACTTCAGTACCGGCTGGACCTCCAGTGGTTCGTCCGGCCGGTCGGCAGTCTGGCTCACGTCCGGTTGGCATGCCGAGCACATTACGAGGGTCGGACCATGAGTAGGCTCGCGCTATGTCCACTGAGTCCGTGATGTCGAGTTCTTCGGTCTCTGCCGGGA
>NZ_JBSFJX010000055.1:0-51629 GCF_053598275.1 Streptomyces sp. NPDC001156
CCGGTCAGGCACATCACCCGCCACCAGGGCTGGCCCTTGTGCGGTGGCTCGGGCTGGGCGTCGGGGCCCTGCGCGGAGCCCTTGCCCATGT
Source organism: Streptomyces sp. NPDC001156 (assembly GCF_053598275.1). Classification (NCBI taxonomy): domain Bacteria; kingdom Bacillati; phylum Actinomycetota; class Actinomycetes; order Kitasatosporales; family Streptomycetaceae; genus Streptomyces; species Streptomyces sp. NPDC001156. Next base: position 92 of record NZ_JBSFJX010000055.1, read on the forward strand.
CGGAGAGCCCCTCCAGCATCCACGCCCGCAAGCGGCTCGCAGGTGGGTGTTCGGTGGTGGCCATCGGCAATGCTCTCCTGTGTACGGCTCGGTGCGGGACTGGGCCATCACACGGACGGCCGCACCAGCGTATGCGGAGAGTGACGCCTGGGCCCACGGATGTATGCGGCGGGCGCGTCAAGCTTCCGTTAAGAACGAGGGGTCGGGCATCAATGATGCGTCGAACGGATATCAGGAACGCATCAAAACCCCAGGCCGGATCTCGTACCGTTATGCGGCTCGAGCGGCGGACCGCCCTGCCCGCGGCGAACACGCTGCGTCATGACGCAGGTGGTCTCCCCCGGCTGCGAGTGGGCTTCCCGCCGCGTGATGGACGTACTCGCGCACCAGCCGGAAACCCGCGGTCCAGGCGAGCAGACGGCTGGCCCGGTTGTGGACCGAGCAGTTCCAGCTCGGGATGTGACCGCGTGCGGTGATGTCCGCGCAGGGAGCGCGGACACAGCGAGGCCGAGACCGTGGCGGCGGCGTTGGGGGAGGGTGAAGACGGCCGCATCCTCGTACCTGGTGCCGCGGAAGTGCGTACAGGCCACCGCCAGCAGTCGGCCCGTCGCGTCCACAGCCGTCCAGCCGTGACCGGAGGAGGCGAGGCTCGCCGGGCCGCCCCAGGGGGTGTGGATCCTCTCCGCCTCGGGGCCGAGTGCGGCCAGGGCGTCGGCGTCCCCGCGGCCGAGACGGCGTACGGTCGCGTCCCGCGGGGTGGGGGCGGGCTGCGGATCGGCCTGGAGGGTCCAGACCATGCGTTCCCAGGGCGTGAGGCGGTCGAAGGCCGCCCGCAGGGTGGGCAGGAAGCGGGCCGGGGCGTCGATGTAGCGGTGTGCCAGGGGTGCCGGGGCCTCACGGGTGAGCACGTCCGGCGTCCCGCGGAGCACGGTGAATCCCGCGCAGGACACGGCGATCGCGCGGGGCTGGACCGGCCGGTCCGCCCACCAGTGGCCGATGCCGGTGCTCAGTACGTGTTCGCCGACGACGGTCGGCCCCGGCGAGCCCGCGGGCGGCCAGCGGGTGAGCGGCGGCAGTTGGTCGGGTACGAGTTCGATCATCGACGCCTCCGCGTGAGGACGGTGAAGACGCTTCGATGGCGAAGGAGCTCGGACGGCGAAGACGCTTCGGCGGTGAAAGAGGACGAATGGAGGGGGCGAGCGCTTGTGGCCGGACGCTCGCCCCGCCCTGGGTCGGCGTTACCCCTGGTTGGCCTTGTTGCCGTGGTTCGCCTTCTTCTTGCGGCGGGCCTTCTTCTTCCGGGCTCGCTTGGACATGTGGGTCAACTCCTGTTCTGTGATGTGTTGTTCAAGCGCTGCGGCCGACCAGCAGGTCCGCCAGCTTGTTGAGGCGCTTGACCGTGCGCTCCTCCTGCGCGGCCGGTGCCGGGTCCATGCGCTCGTTGCGGTCGTAGTAGGCACCGTTGACGATCTCCACCGCCGGGTCGCACAGCCGGACCACCGAGGCGGCACCTTCGGCGGGGGCGGCGCCTTCGAGCCCGTACAGCGACAGGAGCGCCGTGTCGCAGACGCCCGGGTGCACGGAGACGGCGGTGACGCGCAGGTCGGCCGCGAAGACGGTGAGCGCCAGCTGGGACTGGGCGTAGGCGGCGAGCCGTGAGTAGCGGCGGGTCCGGTTCGGGTCGGACCACTGGATCGACGCCGTCCGGTGCAGGGAGGACGACACGTTCACGACCCGGCCGCCCGGCTCGCTCGTGAGGGCCGGCTCCAGCAGGCAGGTCAGCAGGTAGTGCGCGAGGAAGTTGACCTGGAAGGCGATCTCGTTGCCGTCCGCGGTGACGGTGTGGCGTTCCGGTGCCGCCATGCCGGCGTTGTTCACCAGCACGTCCAGGTGCGGGTGTTCGCGCACGACGCGGTCGGCCAGCGCCTCGACCTCCTCCAGGCGAGCGAAGTCGGCTGCACAGGCCTTCAGTTGGGCCTCTTCGATCCGGGTCGTGGCGACGAGACGGTCGACGGCCGCCTGTGCCTCCTCGGCGGTGCGACCGTGCATTAGCACGGTGGCGCCGCGCTCGGCGAGCCGGCGGGCGGTCTCCAGCCCGATGCCGGAGGTTGCTCCGGTGATCAGAACGGTACGGGACGAAAGGTCGGACATGGTCCATTCCGGGGATGCGGGCACGCCGGCTCGGCCCGTGCGGGCGGCCGGTGAGGTGCGGATATGAGAAGGGGGCGCCGGACGTAGGTCACGGCGCCCCGAGGGCTACGGACAACGCGTCGGCGTCAGTGGACGACGGCGGACACGGGCGTTTCCGGGCAGCGAGGCGCACGACGGGTCACGCCGGGACTCGGCGGCCGGTCGAAGAGAAGCCATGCGCTGTTCACGCCGTCCATCGAAGTCGTTCCGCAGGTCCAGGACAAGCCCGACACGTGATCCCATACGCCGATCTGACGTGCGCATACGCGATCCTGACGAGGTCGTCCGGCGGGGCGGAGGCGTGGTTCGGTGAAGGCTGGGCTCCCACAAGATCACGATGCCGACCACCTCGATGCCGGCGAACGGCAGGACCGGTCCGCCGACATCCGCGGCCCGGGAAGGCCAAAGGGGAGCCCGACTGTGCAGGGAGCCTGAACTCACCTGCTCAGCACGGTATTTGCGCCTTTCATACGTGGCGTGCGGGCAGCCCGTCAAAGTCCCGTCAAACCGCCTTGATGAAGCGTCAGGGGCGCGTCAACGCGGATCGTCCGTGGGCGGAACCGGTCGCAGACTGAGCGGCAACGGGGGACGGGCGACCGTCCGTGGCCTGACGTGGGAGGGACCGTGACCATCACGGCCGGAACAGCGCATGCTCCGCAAGGGGAAGGCGCGCCACCACGGCAGCCGACGGTCGTCCCGCCCGTGGGGGGGACCGGTTCGCGGCCAAGAGGGGGGCCGCGACCGGGCGGGCGGAGGCCTCGCTTCCGCCGCGAGACCGTGGCCGCGCGGGCCGCTCTGCGCCGCCGCTGCTGGGCCACTCTGCCCGCGCGCCTGCGCTTCCTGCGTGCGGTCACGGTCTCGCTCGCCGCCGCCCTGGCCCTGCTGCTCCTGCTGGCCGGCCTGGCCGTCACCGGCACCTGGGACTCCGTCGCCGGCCGCGACGCGCCCCGCACCACCAGTGCCGCCGACCTGAACCTCGCCCTGAACGACATGGACGCGCAGGCCGCCAACATCCTGCTGTCCAGCGGGGACGCGGGTCGTGGGCGCCTTGTGACGCCGTACGAGAAGGCCATCGGCTTCTACGGGGCCGCGCGCCGCGAGATCGGTCACGACCTGCGCGCCCTGGCCGTCGCAGCCCAGGGCGCCCCGGCCGACGAGCGGACCGTCGAATCGCTGACCGACGACTTCGCCGAGTACCAGGAGCTGATCGGCCGCGCACTGGAGAACGACGCGCGCAGCGGCGGCAAGACGGCCGCACTGGCCGACTACCGCACGGCGACGGATCTGCTCCAGCGGAGCCTGCTGCCGGACGCGCGGCGGCTGGTGGAGTCCAACAACACGGTGTTCAACGGACAGTACGCCCAGGCCCGCTCGACCCTGTCCGCGCAGCTCACCGCCGTGCTGATTCTCGGCGCGCTGCTCCTCGCGGTGCTGGTCGTACTGCAGTGGTATCTGGCCCGCCGCTTCCACCGGATCCTCAACCCCGGTGTGCTCGCCGCCACGGTGTGCACCCTCGTCGCGGTACTCTTCGGAGGACAGATGCTGTCCGCCTCCCTGGACCACCTGCGGGTTGCCCGCCATGACGCCTTCGACTCCGTCGTCGCCCTTTCCCGCGCCCGCGCCATCGCTTACGACGCCAACGCCGACGAGAGCCGCTACCTCCTCGACCCCGGGCGCCGCGACCAGTACGCGCGTTCGTTCCTCGCCAAGTCCCAGCAGCTGTACGGCATCGAGGGCGCCACCCTCGCGACGTACGACGCCGGGTTCGCCGTCGGCTGGAACGCCTACCGCACCGACCACCACGATCTGCGTTTCACCGGCGAGTTCCGGCGCGAACTCGACAACATCACCTTCCCCGGTGAGCGGGCCGCAGCCGAGCGGACCGTCGGCACCTACGCCGTGTACCAGCGCGACGACCGCAGGATTCGCGCCCTGCTGGCGGCCGGCAAGGAGCACGAGGCGGCGGAGTTCTGCATGGGCTGGGAGCCCGGCACGTCCAACGCGCACTTCGGGGAGTGGATGGCCGCGCTGGACCAGGTGACGGACATCAACCGCGCCCACTTCGTGTCCTCGGTACGCGAGGGCCGCTCGGCCGTGAGCGGACTGCTGCCGTGGGCGGGCGGCCTGCTGCTCGCGGCCGCCGCCCTCACCGCCCTCGGACTGCGGCCCCGGCTCGCCGAGTTCCGCTGAGCCCTCCCCGGGTGTCAGACGTCCGCCAGCCTGGCCTCTTCCAGGTCCAAGGAGCGCTGCAGGCGCCTGCGGGTGGTGTCGCTGATCGCGTGCTCGTCGTACAGGCGCTGCAGTTCCGCCGTCTCGACCTCGATGAGGTCGCGGCGCAGCTGGCGGTAGACCAGGTCGGCGGATTCTGCGGGCACCCCGCCGTTGGTGTCCGTGAGGCGGTCGCGGGCGTCGTCGAGGCGGGCGTTCAGAGCCCGGCGGAGCCGGTCGAGGACGACGTCCGGCGCCACCTCCAGCGCGGCCAGCTCGTCCAGGCGGCGGATGCCGGCCCCGGCCAGGCTGCAGCGGGCCGCCGCCTCCTCGCGTTCCGTGTGGTCGGGTTCGAGGGCGATGCCCGAGCGGCGGACGACCGGGGCCAGGGTGAACCCCTGGACGACAAGGGTGACGACCACGACCGACGTCGTCAGGACGAGCACGAGCGGCCGCTGTTGCAGAGTGGCGCCGTGTGCCGTGGCCACCGGGATCGACAGGGCCGCGGCCAGGGGGACGACCCCTCGGGTGCCCGCCCAGGTAAGGACCATCGGCACCCGCCAGTTCATGCGCTGGATCCCGCCCCTGCGCTGCACGACCGCGGACAGGGGCGCCACCCACAGCAGACGCACGGCGATGAGCGTTCCGGCGACGGCCAGCGCGTACAGCGGCCAGGTCCGGTCGCCGTCGGACAGCGCCCGCACCTGTGCGGGCAGCGCCAGGCCTATCAGGCTGAAGACGACGCTCTCGAGCAGGAACACCACCGTGCCGTACACCGCGTGCAGTTGGAGCCTGATACGGGCGTTGGTGAGCCGGTCGCCCCGCCCGCCGAGGACCACCCCGGCGACCACGACGGACGTGACGCCGGACGTGTGCGCGGCCTCCGCGAGGACGTAGGCGGCGTACGGCGTGACCAGGGCGATCACGGTCTCCAGCACCGGGTCCTCGGTGCGCCGCCGGATCAGCGTCACCACTCCGGCCAGCGCGGCACCGATCACCGTGCCGCCGCCGGCGAGCAGCATGAACTCGCCGCCCGCCGCGCCCCAGTCGGCGGCCGCGGACGCCACGGCGACGCTCACCGCGACCCGGAACAGCACCAGCGAGGTCGCGTCGTTGAACAGGCTCTCCGCCTGGACCATGACCTGGACCTTGGGCGGCAGCGCCAGCCGCCGGCCGAGCGCGGTGACCGCCACCGGGTCGGTGCTGGCCAGAACCGCGCCGAGGACGAACGCCATGGGCCAGGGCAGCGGTGTCACCAGCGAGGCCACGGCGGCCACCGCGGCCGCCGAGGCAAGGACAAGTCCGACGGCGAGAATGCCGACCGGCTTCCACACGGCGCGCAACTCGCGCCAGGACATGTCCTCGGCGCTCGCGTACAGCAGTGGCGGCAGCACCACGAGCCCGATGACCTCGGGACTGATCTGGATCTGGGGTGTCCCCGGCAGCAGTGCGACGGCAAGGCCCGCCACCACGAGCAGCGAGGGCGCGGGGATACGCCAACGGCGCGCGAAGGTCGCCACTACGGTAGCCAGTATCACCAGTGAGAGAACTGTCCCTACGCTGCGCATGCCGTCCCCTGGGCTCGAACGGAGCCACCTTGGCTCCTCGCCGACCAGACTTCCCGGCACACCGCGTTCACCCTATCGGTCCAGCACTCGTCAAGACAGTGTCAAGGTCCACGTGGGCGGCGCCAAGGAACCGCTAACGGCCGTGCCGACGGGGTCACGGAACGGCTTCCGTGGGAGCAGTGACTGCGAGAAGTGACCTGTTCCCCGCGTGGGAGTTGAGCCAGTGAGCGGAGCGCCTCGGCTGCGATGAGTGACGTACGGCCCGGACGACTGAAGGTGTACCTCGGGGCCGCCCCGGGAGTGGGTAAGACCTACCGCATGCTCGACGAGGGGCGGCGGCGGGCCGCCCGGGGCGCGGACGTGGTGGTCGGGTTCGCGGAGTGCCATGGCCGTCGGCGTACCGAGGAGATGCTGGAGGGGCTGGAGATCGTGCCCCGGGCGCGGTGCGAGTACCGCGAAGGGGTGTTCCCCGAGATGGACCTGGACGCGGTGCTGGAACGCCGGCCCGATGTCGCCCTGGTCGACGAACTGGCCCACACGAACGTTCCCGGCGGCGGGCGCAACCCCAAGCGCTGGCAGGACATCGAACGGCTGCTGGCGGCCGGGGTCGACGTCATCACCGCCGTCAACATCCAGCACCTGGAGTCCCTGAAGGACGTCGTCGAGAAGATCACCGGGGTGCCGCAGCACGAGACGGTGCCCGACGAGGTGGTACGGCGGGCCAACCAGATCGAGCTGGTGGACATGCCTCCCGAAGGGCTGCGCCGCCGTATGGCGCACGGCAACATCTACGCGCCGGAGAAGATCGACGCCGCCCTCGCCCATTACTTCCGGCCCGGGAATCTGACCGCGCTGCGCCAGCTGGCCCTGCTGTGGGTGGCCGACCGGGTGGACGACGCACTGCAGTCGTACCGCGCCGAACACGCCATCGGCCGGGTGTGGGAGACCCGCGAGCGGGTCGTGGTCGCCCTCACTGGTGGCCCCGAGGGCGACACGCTCATCCGGAGGGCCGCCCGCATCGCCGACCGCTCGGCCGGAGGCGATCTGCTCGCCGTGCACGTGGCCCGCAGCGACGGGCTCGCCGCCGGGGTCTCGCTCGCCTCGCTGGCCCGGCAGCGGCGGCTCGTCGAGGACCTCGGCGGCAGCTACCACTCGATCGTCGGCGACGATGTCGCGGCAGCCCTGGTGGAGTTCGCCCGCGCCGAGAACGCCACCCAGCTGGTCCTCGGCGCCAGCCGTCGCGGGCGTCTGGAGCGGTTCCTGACGGGTCTGGGCACGGGGGAGACCGTGACCGCGCTCAGCGGGGACATCGACGTCCACCAGGTCACTCACGAGCGCGCCGGACGAGGCACCCTCCTGCCGTCGCGTCGCCGCACTCTGTCGACAGGCCGCCTGATCGCCGGGCCGGTGGCCGGCCTGGTGCTGCCGTTGCTGCTCACCGTCGCCCTCGCCCAGGTGCGCGGCGCCCTGAACCTCACCAGCGACGCCCTGCTGTTCCTGCTGGCTGTGGTGGGTGTGGCCTGCATAGGCGGGGTCGCCTCGGCGGTGATCGCCTCCGTGACGGCGTCCCTGCTGCTCAACTACTGGTTCATCCCGCCCATAGGGCAGTTCACCCTCGGCGATCCGAACGCGCTGATCGCACTCGCCGTCTTCGCCGTGGTGGCCGCCGTCGTGGCAGCCGTCGTCGACCGTTCGCTGCGTCTGTCCCGGCGCTCGGCACGCGCCGCTGCCGAGGCGGAGACCATGTCCTCCCTGGCGGGCAGCATCGTGCGCGGTGGCCAGACCATTCCGGCCCTGCTGGAACGCACTCGGGAGACCTTCGGAATGGACTCGGCCGAACTGGTGGACGAACCATCGGATGCCGAGGGCGTCACGGCCGTGCCGGCGGGTCCCGGCGCCTTCCTCGCGCTGCGCGGGCGCACCCTGTCGTCGTCCGAGCGGCGTGTGCTCGCCGCCTTCGCCGCCCATGTGGGATCCGCCGTCGAGCGGGCCCGGCTGGCCGAGGCCGCCGCCGAGGTCGAACCGGTCAAGGCCGCCGACCGGATGCGTACGGCGCTGCTGCGGGCCGTCGGTCACGACCTGCGCACCCCACTCGCGGCGGGCTGGGCCGCCGTCACCTCGCTGCGCAGCCGCGACGTGCAGTTCTCGCCCGAGGACCGGGACGAGCTGCTGGCGACCGCCGACGAGTCCATGGCGAAACTCAACCGGCTGGTGGAGAACCTGCTCGACCTCAGCCGTCTCGAGGCAGGGGCCCTCACTCTGAAACTGCGCGTCACCACGCTGGAAGAGGTGCTGCCGATGGCGATGTCGGACTTCTCCGGGGTGGAGGCGGGGAACCTGGAGGACATCCCGCCGGTGCTGGTGGATCCGCCCCTGCTGGAGCGTGTGATCGCGAACCTGGTGAGCAACGCGGCCCGCCACAACCCGGCCGGTGCAACCGTCCTGGTGACCGCCAGCGCCCTCGCAGGCCGTGTGGAGCTGCGCGTCATCGACCGCGGCCCCGGTCTGCCGCCCACCGGCCGCGACCGGCTCTTCGAGCCCTTCCAGCGCCTCGGCGACACCGACAACACCACCGGCCTCGGCCTCGGCCTCGCGCTCTCCAAGGGCCTGGCCGAGGCGATGAACGGAACCCTCACCCCTGAGGACACCCCCGGCGGCGGTCTGACCATGGTGCTGTCGCTGCCCGTCGCCGAGCCGTCCCAGCAGCCCCACTGGCAGGGCGCGCAGAGCGTGGGTGGCCTGTCATGACAGGCCGGGCCGGCATCCGGGGGCCGCGCGGCACGGGGGTCGGCCGCGGCTCGACGGGATCCTCGCCCACCCGTGAGCGCCTCGCTTCGGCGGCGCCTGCCGCTCGCACCCGGCCTTGACGGGATCTCCCGGCGGAGCGCCTCCATGTCCGCCTGCGCGGAACCGTTCGTGCGGGTCGTGGACCGGCCGACGGCGCCCGCAGGATCTGGCGCGCTGTGCGAGCGGGATGGCGCCTTCTGCCAGTGCGGGGTGCACCGGCCGTCCGTAGCGTTCTCGGTGGCAGCAGCCGGGGTCATCGACCGCGAAGCGACACGGAGAGAAGAGAGTCATGCCTGCAGCACTGGTGACCGGAGCCTCGTCCGGCATGGGCCTGGAGACGGCCAGGAACTCCTCGAGAAGGGGTTCACCGTCTACGCCGTCGCCCGCCGGGTCGAGCGGATGCGGGACCTGGAGCAGCTGGGGGCGGTGACGCTCGGGATGGACATCACCGAGGAGGCGGACGGCGCGGCCGTGGTCGAGCGCCTACGACGATCTCGCGCACAAACTGGCGGTGTCCACCCGGGAGAGCTACCGGCCCGGGCGCAGCACGTCCGCGTCCCGTCTGGCCGATGTGATCGTCGGGTCGATCTGCTGCCGGCCGGCAGTGTGTCGACGGACGCCGTCGCCAGATCGCTGACCGTGAGTACCCGCACCCTGCAACGGCAGCTGAACCTCGAGGGCACCACCTTCCAGACGGTGCTCAACGACACGCGTGAAGCCCTGGCCCGCCACTACCTCGCACACTCCGCGCTGACCGTACGGGAGATCGCCTTCCTGCTCGGATACGAGGACCCGAACTCCTTCTACCGGGCTTTCCACTCCTGGACCGGAAAGACCCCCGCCCAGGCGTACAGCGAGGCGGACTGACCGGGGCGCAGGCCGGCACCCAGGGGGACGGGGGCGTGGCGACCACGCGACGTAAAGCGGGGGCTGCTACTCCAGACCGGACATCTTGAACACGGTCCGGGCGGTCTCGCGCTCGATCCGCTCCTGGACACGACGCAGCGCCGTCGCCCCGCACAACAGGGAGCCGAGGTCCTCGGACTTGCGTACGTCCTCGTGGAGGCGGTACCAGAGGTCCGGATTGTTCACCAGCACCTGGGGGTCCAGCTCGACCCGACTGCCGAGCGCGTCCCGCAGCACGAGCCGCTGGGAGACGCCCTCCTGGGAGCGCAGCGACACCAGCATGTCGGTCCGGACCCGCTGGCTGCCCAGCAGCCCGCGCGCGGCCAGCCACCCCTCGCCCGCGGTCACCCGCCGAGGGAAGAGCACGACGAAGAGCAGCCCCGAGAGCGCGAGCCACAGCGCGGCACGCCACCACGTCGTGTTGCCGGAGCCCCAGTCGATCAGGAGCAGCATGGCGAGGAGCATGGCAGCGCACCGGATCGAGCTGTGCAGGTCTGCGGACCAGCGGCGGTCGGACACCGCGTGGTCGCCCTCCTGCGCGTGCGCGCCGACCGTCGCGTTCGGCGCGTCGTTGCTGCTTCCCATAGCGCCGACGATAGGGACCGCGTGAGCCGCCGCAACGCGCCTTGATACGACTCTGACGGGCCGGGGGCCGTTCTTGATGCGGCGCAAGCGGCGGTCGGTGGTTACCCACGTCACACAGGCGTCAAGGCACCGTCAAGCTCGGCGGGTTGAGCGCGAAGAACGCGCAAGGACCGGCCGGTGGCGGCGTGCGCGGGACACAACCTTGGTGCGTCCGCGTGCGACCGCCCGCGCGCGGATGTCGATCCGGCACGAAGGAGCAATCGCCGATGTCCGTTCTGACCGCCGACCCGGGCGCCGTACCGGCCGACGAGGAACCGCCCGACACCGGCGAGCGCCACCGGCTCACCGCCACGACGGGCCTGGCGGCGCTGTCCCTGGACGCGATGGCATCGGTGGCGTACGGACCCGAGGCGATCGTCCTCGTGCTGGCCGCCGCGGGCGCGCACGGCCTCGGCTTCACGCTTCCCGTCACGCTGGCCATCGCCGGACTGCTGGCCGTACTCGTCGCCTCCTACCGGCAGGTGATCGCGGCCTTCCCGGACGGCGGCGGCTCGTACGCCGTCGCCAAGACGCATCTGGGGGCGCGGACGAGCCTCGTGGCGGCCGCCTCCCTGGTGCTGGACTACGTGCTGAACGTCGCCGTCGCCGTGACGGCCGGCGTGGCCGCCCTGACCTCCGCCTTCCCGGCCCTGTACGACGACCGGCTGTGGCTGTGCCTCGCGGTGCTCGCAGTGATCACGGCGGTGAACCTGCGCGGCATCGTGGAGTCGGCGAAGGCGTTCATCGTGCCGACCGTCGTGTTCGTCGGGTCGATCCTCGTGCTGATCCTGGTCGGTCTGTTCCGGTCCGCGCCGGCGAGCACCTTCTCCGCGGCCGGGCACGCCTCGGTCCTCGCGGACAACGCGTCCACCGTGGGCGCTCTGCTGCTGCTGAAAGCCTTCGCTTCGGGTTGTGCCGCGCTGACCGGCGTCGAGGCCATCGCCAACGCCGTCCCCTCCTTCCGGGTGCCGCGCGTCAAGCGTGCCCAGCGGGCCGAGGTCGCCCTCGGCACCGTGCTCGGCGTGATGCTCATCGGCCTCTCGGTGCTGATCTCCAGATTCCACCTCCAGCCGGTCGAGGGCGTCACCGTCCTCGCCCAGCTCGCCGACGCCTCGTTCGGCCACAACTGGGCGTTCTACGTCATCCAGTTCGCCACGATGATCCTGCTGGCCCTGTCCGCCAACACCTCCTTCGGCGGCCTTCCCGTTCTGCTGAAGCTGCTGGCCCGTGACAACTACCTGCCACACGTCTTCGCCCTGAAAGCCGAGCGGCAGGTGCACCGCCACGGCGTGCTCGCCCTCGCCCTTGTCTCCGCCGGGCTGCTGGTGTTCTCGGGCGGTGACACCAACACCCTGGTGCCCCTCTTCGCCATCGGCGTGTTCATCGGCTTCACCATCGCCCAGGTCGGCATGGTCCGGCACTGGCGAGGGGAGCGGGGGCCGGGATGGCTCGGAAAGGCGTTGCTCAACGGATTCGGCGCCCTGCTGACCGGCGTCGCCGGCGTGGTCGTCACGGCGAGCAAGTTCGCCGACGGCGCCTGGCTGATCGTGATCGCTCTGCCTCTGCTGGTGCTCGCCTTCGAGACGGTGCACCGCGCCTACACCCGGATCGGTGAGCGTCTTGGCCTTGGCCGCATCCCCGAGACCCCGCACCGGGACCGCTCGGTCGTGGTCGTGCCCGTCTCCTCGCTGTCCCGTCTGACCTCGGAGGCCCTGACAGCCGCCGCCTCGCTCGGCGACGAGGTCCGCGCGGTCACCGTCTGCCATCCCGACCCGGAGGACCGCGCCCAGATGCACGCCCTGGAGCGTGCCTGGGCCGAGTGGGACCCCGGCGTGCCGCTGGTCCGGCTGACCAGCGAGCGCCGTTCCCTCGGCCGACCCATCGCCGCCTACGTCCGTGAGGTCTGCGCGACCGAGCCGGCCACTCGAGTGACCGTCCTGATCCCGGAGACGGAGCCGGACCGGCTGTGGCAGCGCCTGCTGCAGAACCAGCGGGGGGCCGTGGTGGCGAACGCGGTGCGACGGGAGACCGACGCGGTCATCTGCAGGCTGCGTTTCCGGCTGTTCTGACGAATTTCCGACCGGGACGGCGCCGCCTCCCCGCAGGTCACGGCGGGCGCCGTAAGAGTCCCGTCAAAGGCGCGCAGAGGGCCGTAAGGGACCCGTCAACGGAAGTCGAAACCGGCCAGGAGGGCTGTTTCTCTTAACCGTCCTTGTCCAACGAACCTCAACCCAGGAGTTCACGATGGCCGATCTGGCCTTCGTCGTCACCACGATCGCGTGCTTCGCGCTGGTGATCTTCGTCGCCAAGGGGGTGACGAAGCTGTGACCGCCGAGAACATCGTCGGCCTGGTCGTGGCCGTCGCCCTGCTGGGCTATCTCGTCCTCGCCCTGATCTTCCCGGAGAGGTTCTGAGAAACGACATGGGTCCCGTACTTGCAGGCGTGCTCCAGCTGCTCGCCCTGATCGCCGCACTGGCGCTCTGCTACGTCCCCCTCGGCAACTACATGGCCAAGGTCTACTCCTCCGACAAGCACTGGCGCGTCGAGAAGTGGATCTACAAGGGCATCGGTGCCAACCCCAACACGGAGATGCGCTGGCCCGCGTACCTGCGCGGTGTGCTCGCCTTCTCCGCGGTCAGCATCCTCTTCCTCTACCTGCTGCAGCGGCTCCAGGGTGTCCTGCCCGGTTCGCTCGGCTTCCAGGCCATCGACCCGGACCAGGCGTTCAACACCGCCGTGTCCTTCGTGAGCAACACGAACTGGCAGTCGTACTACGGCGAGCAGGCCATGGGCCACGTCGTGCAGACCGCCGGTCTGGCCGTCCAGAACTTCGTCTCCGCGGCCGTCGGCATCGCCGTCGCCGTCGCGCTGGTGCGTGGCTTCGCGCGCTCGCGCACGGGTGAGCTGGGCAACTTCTGGGCCGACCTGGTCCGCGGCACCATCCGCATTCTCGTACCGCTGGCCGTGGTCGCCGCGGTCATCCTGGTCGCCTGCGGTGCCATCCAGAACTTCGCCGGCATCCACGAGGTCGGCCAGTTCACGGGCGGCTCCCAGCAGTGGAACGGCGGCGCGGTCGCCTCGCAGGAGGCCATCAAGGAGCTGGGCACCAACGGCGGCGGTTACTTCAACGCCAACAGTGCCCACCCGTTCGAGAACCCGACGCCCTTCAGCAACCTCTTCGAGATCTTCCTGCTGACGGTGATCCCGTTCGCGCTGACCCGCACGTTCGGCATCATGGTCGGCTCGGTCAAGCAGGGCTACGCGATCCTCGCGGCCATGGGCACCATCTTCGTGGGCTTCACCGCGCTGATGATGTGGACCGAGTTCGCGCACCACGGCCCGGCCTTCCAGATCGCCGGCGGGGCGATGGAGGGCAAGGAGGTCCGGGTCGGCGTAGGCGGCTCGTCGATCTTCGCCGTGGCGACCACCCTCACCTCGACCGGTGCGGTGGACTCGTTCCACTCCTCGTTCACCGGCCTCGGCGGCGGCATCACCATGCTCAGCATGATGCTGGGCGAGATCGCCCCCGGTGGGACGGGCTCCGGTCTGTACGGCATCCTGATCTTGGCGATCATCGCGGTGTTCATCGCCGGTCTGATGGTCGGCCGTACGCCCGAGTACCTGGGCAAGAAGATCGGCTCCCGCGAGATCAAGCTTGCGGCCATATACATCCTGATCACCCCGGCGCTGGTCCTGGTGTTCACCGCGTTCGCGATGGCCCTGCCGACCCCGGCGCACTCGATGACGAACAGCGGGGCGCACGGATTCGGCGAGATCCTGTACGCCTACACGTCCGCCGCCAACAACAACGGCTCGGCCTTCGCCGGTCTGAACGCGGACACCCAGTGGTTCAACAGCACCCTGGGTCTGGCGATGTTGTTCGGCCGCTTCCTGCCGATGGTGTTCGTCCTGGCGCTGGCCGGCTCGCTGGCCGAGCAGAAGCCGGTCCCGGTCACCGCGGGCACCCTGCGCACCGAGAAGCCGCTGTTCACCGGTCTGCTGGTGGGCGCGATCCTGATCATCACCGGTCTGACGTACTTCCCGGCGCTGGCGCTGGGTCCGCTGGCCGAGGGGCTGGCGTCATGACCACTCGCATAGAGAAGCAAGAGGACACAGTGTCCACAGCCACTCCGACCCGGGCGCCGCACAGCGACGTACCCACCGGGCGCAAGACCGCCGAGGGCCGTGTCGGCGCGGGCCTCTTCGACCCGAAGCAGCTCCTCAAGTCGCTGCCGGAGGCCCTCCGCAAGCTTGACCCGCGGGTGATGATCAAGTCCCCCGTGATGTTCGTGGTGTGGGTCGGCTCCATCCTGACCACGGTGTTCTCCTTCAAGGATCCGGGCGACTGGTTCGGCTGGGCGATCAGCGCCTGGCTGTGGCTGACCGTCATCTTCGCCAACCTCGCGGAGGCCGTCGCCGAGGGCCGCGGCAAGGCGCAGGCCGACACCCTGCGCAAGGCCAAGACCGACACAGTGGCGCGCCGGCTGCTGCAGGACGGCAAGACCGAGGAGCGGGTGCCCGGTACCGACCTCAAGATCGGTGACCTGGTCGTCTGCGAGGCCGGAGACATCATTCCCGGTGACGGTGACGTCATCGAGGGTGTCGCGTCCGTCGACGAGTCGGCGATCACCGGTGAGTCGGCGCCCGTCATCCGTGAGTCCGGCGGTGACCGCTCCGCGGTGACCGGCGGTACGAAGGTGCTGTCCGACCGCATCGTCATCAAGATCACGACGAAGCCGGGCGAGACCTTCATCGACCGGATGATCAGCCTCGTGGAAGGCGCCTCCCGGCAGAAGACGCCGAACGAGATCGCGCTGAACATCCTCCTGGCATCGCTGACGATCGTCTTCCTGCTGGCGTGTGCCACGCTGCCGCCGTTGGCGAACTACGCGGGCACGCACCTGACGATGGTCGTGCTGGTGGCCCTGCTGGTCTGTCTCATCCCGACCACGATCGGCGCCCTGCTGTCAGCGATCGGTATCGCGGGCATGGACCGCCTGGTCCAGCGCAACGTCCTCGCGATGTCGGGCCGTGCGGTCGAGGCCGCCGGTGACGTCTCCACGCTGCTGCTCGACAAGACGGGCACCATCACGCTCGGTAACCGCCAGGCCGCCGAGTTCCTCCCCGTCAAGGGCACCACCGAGGCCGAGGTCGCGGACGCCGCCCAGCTCTCCTCGCTGGCCGACGAGACCCCCGAGGGCCGCTCCATCGTCGTCCTGGCGAAGGAGAAGTACGGCCTGCGCGAGCGTCACCAGGGCGAGTTGGCGCAGGCCGACTGGATTGCCTTCACCGCCCAGACCCGTATGTCGGGTGTGGACGTCGACGGCAGGAAGATCCGCAAGGGCGCGGCCGGTTCGGTCATCGCCTGGGTGCAGGAGCAGGGCGGCACGGTCGCCGAGGACGCGGACACGATCGCCAACCGCATCTCCGAGTCGGGCGGCACTCCGCTGCTGGTCGCCGTCAAGGACGACCAGGGTGCTCGGGTGCTGGGCGTGATCTACCTCAAGGACGTCGTCAAGGAGGGCATGCGGGAACGGTTCGACGAGCTGCGCCGCATGGGCATCAAGACCGTCATGATCACGGGTGACAACCCGCTGACCGCCAAGGCGATCGCCGAGGAGGCGGGCGTCGACGACTTCCTCGCGGAGGCGACTCCCGAGGACAAGATGGCGCTGATCAAGCGG
This sequence comes from Streptomyces sp. NPDC001156, assembly GCF_053598275.1. Classification (NCBI taxonomy): domain Bacteria; kingdom Bacillati; phylum Actinomycetota; class Actinomycetes; order Kitasatosporales; family Streptomycetaceae; genus Streptomyces; species Streptomyces sp. NPDC001156. The sequence goes on from NZ_JBSFJX010000055.1 coordinate 16,060, forward strand.
GAGCAGGCGGGCGGCAAGCTCGTCGCGATGACCGGTGACGGCACCAACGACGCCCCGGCCCTGGCGCAGGCGGACGTCGGCGTGGCGATGAACACGGGTACGTCGGCCGCCAAGGAAGCCGGCAACATGGTCGACCTTGACTCCAACCCGACCAAGCTCATCGAGATCGTGGAGATCGGCAAGCAGTTGCTGATCACCCGCGGTGCTCTGACGACGTTCTCCATCGCCAACGACGTCGCGAAGTACTTCGCAATCATCCCGGCGCTGTTCGCGGCGGTCTACCCGGGCCTGGACAAGCTGAACATCATGCAGCTGTCCTCCCCCGACTCGGCAATCCTGTCCGCGGTCATCTTCAACGCGCTGATCATCATCGCGCTGGTGCCGCTCTCCCTCAGGGGCGTGCAGTACCGGCCGGTTGGCGCCGACAAGATGCTGCGCCGCAATCTCGGGATCTACGGTATCGGCGGCCTGATCGCCCCCTTCATCGGCATCAAGATCATCGACATGATCATCTCTCTCATCCCCGGAATCGGCTGATCGCGATGAACAACTCCGTTTCGAACACCGCCCGGTTGCTCGGGGCGGGCCTGCGCGCCCTCCTCGTGCTGACCCTGGTGACCGGCGTCATCTACCCGCTGGTCGTCACCGGCATCGCCCAGGGGCTGTTCAGCAACAAGGCGAACGGTTCCGAGATCAAGGCGGACGGCAAGGTCGTCGGCTCCTCGCTGATCGGTCAGGCCTACAACCTGCCGTTGAAGAAGGGGCAGGAGACCCCGGACCCCGACCTGAAGTGGTTCCAGGGCCGTCCGCAGAACGGCCTCGGCGCCAACAGCGTCAACACCCAGTACAAGCTGATCCTGTCCGGCGCCACCAACCGTTCCGGTGACAACGCCGACCTGATCAAGTGGGTCAAGGACGCCAAGGCCGCGGTCGTCAAGGACAACTCCGTCGGCGGGTACACCGTCAAGCCGTCCGACGTCCCCGCCGACGCGGTGACGTCCTCCGGCTCCGGCCTGGACCCGGAGATCTCCCCGCAGTACGCGGAGATCCAGGTCCACCGGGTCGCCGAGAAGAACGGTCTGCCCGTCGCCCAGGTGGAGAAGCTGGTCAAGGACCACACCACCGGCCGTACCCTCGGCTTCATCGGTGAGCCCCGGGTGAACGTCCTCGAGCTCAACATCGCGCTCAAGGGTCTCGTGTCCAAGAGCTGATGGCGTTACGGCCCCAGCGGGAGTCGGCGGTCCGGGAGGCATCCCGGCGCCGACTCCCGCAGCCATGACGCCGGTTGTGCACAGCCGGCGCCCATGGCCCCACGCACGACACGAAAGGCGCAGCCATGACCCGGGTGCTGGTGGTGGAAGACGACCCGCAACTCGTACGGGCCCTTGTGATCAACATGCAGGCGCGCCGGTACGAGGTGGACGCGGCGCCCGACGGCGCGACGGCTCTGCGTCTGGCGGCCGCACACCAGCCCGATGTGGTGCTACTGGACCTCGGTCTGCCCGACATGGACGGTGTGGACGTGATCAAGGCGCTGCGCGCCTGGACCCGCGTGCCGGTCCTCGTGCTGTCGGCCCGTCAGGCGTCCGACGAGAAGGTCGCCGCGCTGGACGCCGGGGCCGACGACTACGTCACCAAGCCGTTCAGCATGGACGAACTGATGGCCCGGCTGCGGGCCGCCGTCCGCCGGACGGAGGACGTGCCGCTCACGCCCGGGACGACACGGGTGGAGACGGACGACTTCACCATCGACCTCCTCGCCAAGAGGATCGCCAGGAGCGGACGGGACGTGCGGCTGACCCCGACCGAGTGGCACCTGCTGGAGATCCTGGTCACCAACCCCGGCCGGCTTGTCACACAGAAGTACCTGCTCCAGGAGGTCTGGGGGGTCTCCCAGAGCAACAAGACCAACTACCTGCGGGTCTACATGGCCCAACTGCGCCGCAAACTGGAATCCGACCCCTCGCACCCCCGCTACCTCATCACCGAACCCGGCATGGGTTACCGCTTCGAAGGATGAACATGGCACGCGGCAAGCTTCGGATCTACCTCGGTGCGGCACCGGGTGTCGGCAAGACCTACTCGATGCTGTCCGAGGCACACCGGCGCGTGGAACGCGGCACCGACTGCGTGGTCGCGTTCGTCGAGCACCACAACCGGCCCCGTACCGAGGTGATGCTGCACGGACTGGAGCAGATACCGCGCAAGGAGCTGGAGTACCGGGGCACCACCTTCACCGAGATGGACATCGACGCCGTTCTGGCGCGCAGGCCTCAGGTGGCGCTGGTCGACGAACTGCCCCACACGAACATCCCCGGGTCGCGCAACGCCAAGCGGTGGCAGGACGTCGAGGAGTTGCTGGCCGCCGGGATCGATGTGGTCTCGACCGTCAACATCCAGCACCTCGAATCCCTCGGCGACGTCGTCGAGTCGATCACCGGCATTCGGCAGCAGGAGACGGTGCCGGACGAAGTGGTGCGGCGGGCGGACCAGATCGAGCTGGTCGACATGTCGCCCCAGGCGCTGCGCCGCCGGATGGCGCACGGCAACATCTACAAGCCGGACAAGGTCGACGCGGCCCTGTCCAACTACTTCCGGCCCGGAAACCTCACCGCACTGCGCGAGTTGGCTCTGCTGTGGGTCGCGGACCGGGTCGACGAGTACCTGAACGAGTACCGCAGCGAGCACCAGGTGTCGGAGATCTGGGGTTCGCGCGAGCGGATCGTGGTCGGCCTCACCGGCGGTCCCGAAGGACGGACCCTGATCCGCCGCGCCGCGCGGCTCGCGGAGAAGGGCGCAGGCGGCGAGGTGCTGGCCGTCTACATCTCCCGCAGCGACGGCCTCACTTCGGCCTCACCCAAGGAACTCGCCGTTCAGCGCACCCTGGTCGAGGACCTGGGCGGCACCTTCCACCATGTCGTCGGGGACGATGTCCCGGCGTCGCTGCTGGACTTCGCACGCGGTGTCAACGCCACCCAGATCGTGCTGGGCGTCTCGCGCCGCAAGGCCTGGCAGTACATCTACGGGCCGGGCGTCGGCGCGACGGTGGCCCGGGAGTCCGGCCCCGACCTCGACGTCCACCTGATCACGCACGCCGAGGTGGGCAAGGGACGCGGACTGCCGGCACCCCGTGTCGCGCGGCTCGGACGGGTGCGCATCATCTGGGGCTGGCTGGTGGGCGTGCTCGGGCCCGCTCTCCTCACCTTCCTGCTGACCAGCGTCTCGCCCGAAGTCGGCCTCGCCAACGACATGTTGTTGTTCCTGTCACTGACGGTGGCGGCGGCACTGCTCGGCGGGCTGGTGCCCTCCCTCGCCTCCGCGGTGGTGGGCTCGCTGCTGCTGAACTGGTTCTTCACCCCTCCCGTCCACACCTTGACCATCGCCGACCCGAAGAACATCGTGGCCATCGCGATCTTCGTCGGCGTCGCCCTGTCAGTGGCCTCGGTGGTGGACCTGGCGGCCCGGCGCACCCAGCAGGCGGCCCGGTTGCGCGCCGAGTCGGAGATCCTCTCGTTCCTCGCGGGGAACGTGCTGCGGGGTGAGACCAGCCTGGAAGCCGTGCTGGAACGGGTGCGCGAGACCTTCGGCATGGAGTCGGTGGCGCTGCTGGAGCGGGCGAGCGATGTGGCGCCGTGGACCTGCGCGGGCAGTGTGGGGCCGCGGCCTTCGCCGTGCCCCGAGGAAGCCGATGTGGACATGCCCGTGGGGGATCACATGGCGCTCGCCCTGACGGGCCGTGTGCTGCCCGCCGAGGACCGCCGGGTGCTGGCCGCCTTCGCGGCCCAGGCCGCCGTCGTCCTGGACCGGCGACGCCTGCGGGAGGAGGCCGACCAGGCCCGGACCCTCGCCGAGGGCAACCGGATCCGCACCGCACTGCTGGCGGCGGTCAGCCACGACCTGCGCACCCCGCTGGCGGGCATCAAGGCCTCGGTCACCTCGCTGCGTTCGGATGACATCGAGTGGTCCGAACAGGACCGCGCGGATCTCCTGGAGGCGATCGAGGAAGGCGCCGACCGCCTCGACCACGTGGTCGGCAACCTCCTCGACATGTCGCGCCTGCAGACCGGCATCGTCACCCCGATCATCCGTGAGGTGGATCTGGACGAGGTCGTTCCGATCGCGCTGGGCGGCGTACCGGACGCGAGCGTCGAGATGGACATCCCGGAGACCCTCCCGATGGTCTCGGTGGACAAGGGACTGCTGGAGCGGGTGGTCGCCAACCTCGTGGAGAACGCCGTCAAGTACAGCCCGCAGGGCGAACCCGTGCTGGTGTCCGCGAGCGCCCTCGGCAGCCGTGTGGAACTGCGCGTCGTCGACCGGGGCCCGGGAGTACCGGACGAGGCCAAGGAGCGCATCTTCGAGCCCTTCCAGCGCTACGGCGACGCGCCGCGCGGCGCCGGCGTGGGACTCGGCCTCGCGGTTGCCCGCGGCTTCGCCGAAGCCGTCGGCGGCACGCTCGCCGCCGAGGACACCCCGGGCGGCGGTCTGACGATGGTGCTCACCCTGCCGGTGGCGGAACAGCGGGCGCCGCAGCCCTCTGCGCCCGCTACGACGTAGGCCACCGGGGCGAGTTGTGACCACGGCGGCATCTCATCGACCGACCACCCGCCGACCGGGTCGTCGGCCGATGACATGCCGCCAGTGCGCCGCGGGCTACGCCCCGGGCGCGTTCTCCCGCTTCAGCCGTCCGACGTCCAGGCGCAGTCGCCAGATCCTTCTGCGGCGTGTCGCGGCCAGCACGGCTTCGAGCGCGGACGGCGGTACCGCGAGGACGGGGCAGACGGCGTGGTCGACGCAGTAGCGGCTCACGGAGCGGGAGAAGAGACGACGCAGGCGGCCTCGCCGCCCGGCTCCGACGACCAGGAGGTCGTCCTCCCGGTCGGCGGTCTCGACCAGAACGCGGCCGGCCGGACCCCGGCCGACCGCGAGATGGACGGGCACCCCCGGACCGCCGTCACCGAAGAGCCGGTCGACCACGTCGAGCAACTCCACGATGGCGCGCCGCTCACGCTGTTCGACCAGCAGAGGCGGGGCGGAGGAGCGCCCTGCCGTGACGTCGCCACCGGGCACGTCCCAAGCGGCCAGCGCCCACAGTTCGGCGTCCGTGCGCTGTGCCTCCCGGGCCGCCCGGCGCAGCGCGGCGATGCTGCCCGGCGAACCGCTCACGCCGACAACCACCCGGGGACGCCCGGAAGCCGGTGGAGTGGCCGAATCGTTCATGGCTCCTGTCGTCTTCTCGCACGGTACGAAGGACCGGCATACCTCGCAGGTACGCTCCGGTGAACGCGTGGTGGGGCATGAGGGGCTTCACACCGAGCACGGGCCGGCGGAAGGGCTCAGGCGTCCGACAGCCCGGAACGGCCCGGCGCCACCCGGGACGCCTCACTTTCCAGACGGCCGGTGTCGAGGCCGAGTCCCAGGACGTTGCGGCGGTGCGCCACCATGAGTTCGGCCTCCAGAGGCGAGGGCGGCACCGCGAAGACCGGGCACGTGGCGTGGGCCAGGCAGTAGTGGCTCACAGAGCGCGAGCACGCCCGGTGCCAGAGGCTGCGGCGTCCGGCACCGACGACGAGCACGTCACTCTCGCGATCGGCGATCTCCACCAGCGCCACGCCGGGGGCGCCCCGCGCGACCAGGGCTCGCATCGCGACGCCGGGTCCTGCGTCGCCGAAGACGTCATCGAGGGCGCTGAGCAGCCTCTGCCGGGCCAGGTCCTGCCATGCCTCGACCATCACGGTCGCGCCGGGGCCGCGACGGGCGGCCATGTCCCCTCCGGGCGGCTCCCAGGCCAGCACCGGCCACAGCTCGGCGCCTTGGCACCGTGCCTCCGCGGCGGCCCGGCGCAGGGCGGTGAGACTGCCCAGCGAGCCGCTCACTCCCACCAGAACCCGGGCAGCGGTCGAGGGGGCGCCGGTATCGGACATGACTCCACCGTTTCTTCGCACGCGCCCGCGGGGTGTTCCGTGGGCAGCCCTTCGAAGGGGGCTGCCTTCATCTCATCCCTGCTGGGGAGCCTGCCAACAGCCAGTGCACCCTTTCTTGGCGCTCCTCTGACGGGCATTCCCAAGTCCGACCGGACCTCGTATCAGCATTGCGTCAGCGTCGCCCCGATCGCCGTCAGCATCGCGTCATGAGACATCCGGACCTCCAGGGGACCGGGCATAGCGTCAGCGACACGCCCCGGTCGCCTCCTCGCGTTCGGGGCACACCCCCCATCTCGTGACTCACATCGGATCCTCCAGGAGGCATCCCATGGCAGACATCCTGTGCGGCGACGACCCGGAGCCTTCTGATCGGTTCCCGGCCGGACCATTGTTCGTACCGGTCCGGCCGGGTTCGTCGGGCTGTGCGGCCCGTCTCTTCCGCACCCCCCTCGGCGAGCGTACGGCCGTCGGCTTCACCTCCGAGGAGCGTCTGACCGCGACGCTCGGCCCCGACCAGGCCTGGATCAGGCTGGCCGAGCCCGCGCTGCGCGCGCTGGCCGCACCGCTCGGCGTCTCCACCGTCACGGTGGACCCCCAGTTCTCGGCGCCGGCTCCCGCGCCGACCCGCACCGGTGACCTGCCCCGCGTTCCGGAGAAGCCGCCCGTGCGCCGCTCGCGCACAAGTACTTGGGATCCGCAGGCCGTCGGGGTGCTGCGAGTGACCGGGGCCGCCGCGTTCGTCTCGGCCCTGGCGTTGTGGATCGGCTGAAAGAGGTAGGCAAGATGACCACCGTCCACGAACCCACCGTCACCACCACCGGCGAGCTGTCGGTGTGGCCCGCCTCGACGACCGAGCAGCACCGCGGGGACCTCGCGGTGGGCGGAGTACCCCTGGCCGAGGTGGCGGACCGCTTCGGCACCCCGGTCTACGTCCTTGACGAGGCCGAGGTGCGCGACCGCTGCCGTACCTACCGGCACGCCTTCCCGGACGCCGAAGTCCTGTACGCGGCCAAGGCGTTCATGTGCCGAGCCATGGTCCACTGGATGGACGAGGAGGGCCTCGGCCTCGACGTGTGCTCGGCCGGAGAGCTGGAACTCGCCGTCACCACGGGCTTTCCGCCCGAGCGGATCGTGCTGCACGGCAACGCGAAGTCCCCGCGTGATCTGGAGACCGCGCTGCGCCTCGGCGTCGGGCGCATCGTCATCGACAGCCCGTCGGAGATCGCGCGGCTGGCCGCGGCCGTGGGCCCCGGCGGACGCCAGAAGGTGATGGTCCGCGTGGTGCCCGGCATCAGCGCCGGCGGTCACGACAAGATCCGTACCGGCACGGACGACCAGAAGTTCGGGCTGTCCATCGCCGACGGCTACGCCCAGCACGCCATCGCCCGGATACTCGACCAGCCGCAGCTCGAACTCACCGGTCTGCACTGCCACCTGGGATCGCAGATCACCAGTGTCAAGCCGTATCTGCTCGCGGTGCGCCGCATGGTCGGACTCATGGCCCGGCTGCACGAGCAGCACGGAGTGGTGCTTCCGGAGCTCGATCTGGGCGGCGGGCACGGTATCGCCTACCGCCCCGGTGAGGAGGCCCTGGACCTCACCACGCTGGCCCGCAAGGTTCGCGCGGAACTGACCGAGGCCTGCGCCGCGGCAGGGCTTCCGGTGCCCCGCCTCATCATCGAACCGGGCCGCGCCATCGCGGGTCCGGCGGGCGTCGCCCTGTACCACGTGCTGGCCGTCAAACGCACCGGCGCCCACACGTTCGTGGCGGTGGACGGCGGCATGAGCGACAACCCGCGGCCCGCGCTGTACGGCGTGCGCTACGCGCCCCGGCTCGTGGGCCGGCACAGCACCGCGCCCACGGCCTCGGTGACCGTGGTGGGCCGCCACTGCGAGGCGGGCGACGTGCTCGCCTCGGACGTCGAACTGCCCGACGACATCCACCCGGGCGACCTGCTGGCCGTCCCGGTCGCAGGCGCCTACCACCTGTCGATGGCCTCCGGCTACAACATGGTCGGCCGGCCGCCACTGGTCGCCGTCCGCGACGGTCAGGCGCGCCTCCTGGTCCGTCGCGAGTCGCTGGACGACATCCGCAGCCGGGACGTCGGGCTCTAGCCCGCCGTCTCTCAGAACCACCTCCGGGCGAGTCGACGGCCCGGCCCTCGCCCGGAGGTGACCCAATCCTCTTGTCGAGTACTACGTGTGAGGTCTTTGTGACGGCCGAGAACATCGTGGGGCTGATCGTCGCGATCGCCCTGCTGGCCTACCTGGTAGTGGCCCTGATCAAGCCGGAGCGCTTCTGATGACCGCGCCTGCTCCCGTGCGGGAGAAAGCCGCAAACGCCGCACCACCTCGCGCCACTGGTCCGTCGCGCCGGATCGGCGCCGGTCTGCTCGACCCCAAGCAGCTGTGGCAGGCCCTGCCCGCCGCTCTGCGCAAGCTCAACCCGGTGAGCCTGTCCCGCAACCCGGTCATGTTCGTCACCGAGATCGGTGCGGCCCTGACGACGGGCCTGGCCATCGCGCACCCGTCAGGGTTCGGCTGGCTGATCACCGCCTGGCTGTGGCTCACCGTGATCTTCGCGAACCTCGCCGAGGCCGTCGCCGAGAGCCGCGGACGCGCCCAGGCCGACACCCTGCGTGGGATGCGCCGCCAGACCGTCGCCCGGCGGGTGGTGGGCTGGCAGCCCGGCGCCGCCCAGGGCTCGTACATGGAGGAGAGCGTCGCCGCGGGCGAGTTGCGGCGCGGTGATGTCGTGGTCGTCGAGGCAGGGGAGCTCATCCCCGGCGACGGCGACGTCATCGAAGGCGTCGCCAGCATCGACGAGTCGGCCATCACCGGCGAGTCCGCGCCAGTCATCCGCGAGTCGGGCGGCGACCGCTCGGCCGTCACCGGCGGCACGCGTGTGCTCTCGGACCGGATCGTCGTCCGCATCACCCAGGAGCCCGGCGCGTCCTTCCTGGACCGGATGATCTCCCTGGTCGAGGGCGCCAACCGGCAGAAGACGCCCAACGAGCTCGCGCTCAACCTGCTGCTGGTCATGATGACGTTCGTCTTCCTGGTGACGGTCCTCACGCTCCAGCCGATGGCGATCTTCTCCAAGAACTTCATGGCCGCCGCGCACGACACGCAGGCGATCAACGCCGACGGCGTCACCGGCATCGTCCTGGTCTCGCTGCTCGTCTGTCTGATCCCCACGACCATCGGCGGCCTGCTGTCCGCCATCGGTATCGCGGGCATGGACCGGCTGGTGCAGCGCAATGTGCTCGCCATGTCGGGGCGCGCGGTGGAGGCCGCGGGCGACGTCAACACACTGCTGCTCGACAAGACCGGCACCATCACCTACGGCAACCGCCGTGCGAGCGCGCTGCTCCCGATCGACTCCGTGACGGGTCGTCGGATCGCGGAGGCCAGCGCGTTGTCCAGCCTCGCCGACAAGACACCCGAGGGCCGCTCGATCGTCGAGTACGTGCGCGAGAAGTTCGGTCTGGAGCCGTCCGTGCCCGGGGACGCCGTATGGGTGCCCTTCAGCGCCACCACCCGGATGTCCGGGGTGGACCTGCCCGGGGGAGCCTTCAGGCCGGAAGCGCGGCGGCTGCGCAAGGGCGCGGCGTCCGCGGTCACGGCGTGGGTGCAGGAGAACGGTGGCACCGCATCGGAGGCCCTGGACGTCTGCGTGAAGCAGGTCTCCGCCTCCGGCGGCACCCCGCTCGCGGTCGCCGAGCAGGCCGGCGACGGCCCGGCCCGGCTGCTCGGTGTCATCCACCTCAAGGACGTGGTCAAGCCCGGCCTGAGGGAACGCTTCGCCGAACTGCGCCGGATGGGCATCCGCACGGTCATGGTCACGGGAGACAACCCGGTCACCGCCAAGGCCATCGCGGACGAGGCGGGCGTCGACGACTTCCTCGCCGAGGCTACGCCCGAGGACAAGCTCGCGCTCATCAAGAAGGAGCAGGCGGGCGGTCACCTGATCGCGATGACCGGTGACGGCACCAACGACGCGCCCGCACTCGCGCAGGCCGACGTCGGCGTGGCGATGAACACGGGCACGTCGGCCGCCAAGGAGGCCGGCAACATGGTCGACCTTGACTCCGACCCCACGAAGATCATCGACATCGTCGAGATCGGCAAGCAGCTCCTCATCACCCGGGGCGCGTTGACCGCGTTCTCGATCGCCAACGACATCGCCAAGTACTTCGCGATCCTCCCGGCGATGTTCGGCGGGGTCTACCCGGCGCTCAACGCGGTCAACATCATGCGGCTCCACTCGCCGACGTCCGCGATCCTGTCCGCGGTCATCTTCAACGCCGTGATCATCGTCGCGCTGATCCCGCTGGCCCTGCGCGGAGTGCGCTACCGGCCCAGCAGCGCGGACTCCCTGCTCACCCGCAACCTGTGGATCTACGGCATGGGCGGTCTGATCCTGCCCTTCCTCGCGATCAAGTTCATCGACGTCGCCGTCGTCCAGTTCATCCCCGGGATCTGACCATGACCTTCCTCTCCAGGATGCCCGCCTGGGTCGGCCACCACGTGGCGGCGATCCGGGTGGCCATCGTGCTCACCCTGCTCGTGGGGCTCGCCTACCCCCTGGGCATGACCGCGATCGCCCAGATCCCGGGGCTGCGCCAGGCTGCGCAGGGCTCCCCGCTCACCGGTGCCGGCGGAAAGCAGGCCGGCAGCGAGCTGATCGGGCAGTCCTTCCTCGACGCGAAGGGCAACCCGATCCCGTACTACTTCCAGTCCCGGCCCTCCAACGCCGGTACCGGATACGACGCCTCGGCCTCGGCGGCCGGCAACCTCGGCCCCGAGTCGACCGTCGACGTCCTGCCGGTGAAGGGACAGCCGGACTCCGGCAAGCAGAGCCTGCTCACCCAGGTCTGTTCCCGCAGCAAGGCGGTGGGCGAGCTGGAGCACGTCGACGGCTCCCGGCCGTACTGCACGGCCGACGGCGTCGGCGCCGTGCTCGGCGTCTTCCGCGACGGCGGCACGACCGGCAAGGCCACCCGTGTGGTCAGCCTCGACCAGGCGTGCCCCGCCAAGCCGTTCGTCGCCACCTACGAGGCCGTGACGGTCGAGTGCGCCAAGCCGGGGGAGGACTACGCCAAGGCCGTGGTCACGCCGATCCGCGGTGACGCGCCCGCGCACCCCGAGGTCCCGGCCGACGCGGTCACCGCGAGCGGCAGTGGACTGGACCCGCAGATCAGCCCCGCCTACGCCCGGCTCCAGACACCGCGCGTCGCCCGCGAACGCGGACTGAGCGAGGCGGCCCTGCGCACGCTGATCGACCGCTTCACGACCGAGCGCGGGTTCGGATTCCTCGGTGAACCGGCCGTGAACGTCGTCCAGTTGAACGCGGCCCTCGACCGCACACATCCCGTGAAGGGGGCCTGAACATGTACGCCTGGCTCCAGGCCACCCTCATCCTCGCGGTCGTCGTCGCACTGCACGTGCCGCTCGGCGACTACATGGCGAAGGCCCTCGACGGCGGTCCACACAAACGCGTGGAGCGCGCCCTCTACAAGGTGAGCGGCATCGACCCGGACCGTGAGCAGGACTGGCGTCACTACCTGTTCGCGCTGCTTGCCTTCAGCCTGGTGAGCATCGCGGCGCTCTTCGCCCTGTTCACCCTCCAGGGCAAGCTGCCCTGGTCCACCGGCCACGAGGGCATGCCGTGGCGGCTCGCCCTGCACACCGCGGTCAGCTTCACCACCAACACCAGCTGGCAGAACTACGCGGGTGAGTCCACCACCGGCCACCTCGCGGTGATGGCGGGCCTGGGCGTCCAGGCCTTCGCCTCCGCCGCCGTCGGCATCTGCGCCGCGCTCGCCCTCATCCGGGGCCTGGTGCGCCGGGACACCCATCAGCTGGGCAACTTCTGGGTGGACCTGCTCCGTACGATCTTCCGGATCATCCTGCCCCTGTCGATCGTCTTCGGCATCATCCTGATCGCCCTGGGTGTCCCGCAGAACCTGGGCGGCGCACACACCGTCACCACGGTCGCGGGCGGCCAGCAGACCCTGCTCGGCGGCCCGGTCGGCTCCTGGGAGCCACTGAAGCTGATGTCGGGCGACGGCGGCGGCGTCTTCAACGTCAACAGCGCGCACCCCTTCGAGAACCCGTCGGCGTACACCAACGCCATCGAGATCGTGCTGATGCTGCTGATCCCGACCGCCTTCATCCGCACCTACGGCCGGATGATCGGCTCGCTGCGGCAGGGCTGGACGCTGCTCGCGGTCGTCGGCATCCTCTTCGGCCTGCTGCTGGCGGCCGGCAGCCTCGCGCAGAGCGCCCACACCGGCACCGTGACGGCGGCGGTCGGCGGGCAGTACGAGGGGACCGAGACCCGTGTCGGGGTTCCCGGTTCGACGCTCTTCGGTGTGGCGGCCACCGGGTCGGCGGACGGCGCGGCCAACTCCTCGTACGACAGCTTCTCCAGCCTCGGCGGAGGGGTGCTGCTGTCGGCGATGATGCTTGGCGAGATCGCCCCCGGCGGCACCGGCAGCGGTCTGTACGGCCTCATTGTGGCCGTGATGATCGCCGTGTTCATCGGCGGTCTGATGGTCGGTCGGACGCCCGAGTACCTGCGCAAGCGGATCGGATTCCCCGAGATGCGCTACGTCGTCCTGTACGCGCTGGTCGCGCCTACGGCTGTCCTGGGCTTCTCCGCGCTCGCCGTGGCGCTGGGCGACGGCCAGTCGTCCATGGGCAACCCCGGGCCGCACGGTCTGACCGAGCTGGTGTACGCCTACACGTCCAACGTCAACAGCAACGGCAGCGCGATGGCGGGCTTCAACGGCGCCACCGACTTCCACAACCTGCTGATGACCGCGGCCATGCTGATCGGGCGCTATGTGCCGATCGTGTTCCTGCTCGCCCTGGCCGGCCGGCTGGCCCGCCAGCAGCCGGGTGTGGTCACCGTCGGCACCCTCCAGGCCCGCGGCGTCAACTTCGTCGCCCTGGCCACCGGAGCCGCCCTGATCCTGGCGCTGCTCAACTTCCTGCCGGCCCTCTCGCTGGGGTCGCTGGCGGAGGGGCTGCTCTAGGAATTCGTGAATCCCGGGCGGGCCAGTGCTCCTCACCACTGGCCCGCCCGGTCGCATCTGCCGGGACGCGCCCGAAGGCACCGCAGCGGACACTGTTGGGGACCGTCCGACCGGCCGTGGTGAGGTCCCGATGGCGTATGGCCTGGCACGTCGAGAGCTGAGACCGAGAGTCCCCCTGCGTCCGGGCGAGGGCGAGAAGCACCATCTGACAAGCCTGGAGGGCCTGGCCGCGCTCTCCCTGGACGCGTTGAGCTCGGTGGCGTACGGTCCCGAGGCGATCGTGCTCGCCCTGGTCGCCGCCGGGACCGGAGCGCTCAACGCCACGCTGCCCATCACACTCGCGATCACCTTCCTGCTCGCCGCACTGGTGGTGTCGTACGGTCAGGTCATCGCGGTGCACCCGGATGGCGGAGGCGCCTACGCGGTCGCCAAGAAGGACCTGGGCAGGACCACCAGCCTGCTCGCGGCGGCCAGTCTGGTCGTCGACTACGTGCTCACCGTCGCCGTCAGCCTCACCGCGGGCGCCGACGCCCTGGCGTCCGCGTTCCCGGCTCTCGCCCACGACAAGCTCGTCATCTGTCTCATCGGGCTCGTCCTGCTCACGGGCGTGAACCTGCGCGGCGTCGCCGAGAGCGCCCGCGTGCTGATGCTGCCCACCGTGCTGTTCATCGTGGCCATCCTCGGCATCGTCCTCCTCGGTCTGCTCCGTTCCCATCCGGTGGCCCTCGTCGGCACCCAGCAGTCCTTCCCCGCGCACGAGTCACTGGGATTGCTGCTGATCCTCAAGGCGTTCTCGTCCGGCTGTTCGGCCCTCACGGGCGTGGAGGCCATCGCCAACGCCGTACCGACCTTCCGCACCCCCCGGGTCAAACGCGCCCAGCGCACGGAACTCATGCTCGGCGCGCTGCTCGGGCTGATGCTCATCGGCCTCGCCGTGCTCATCCGCCGCGACCACGTCGCCCCGCGCGGGCAGGTCACCGTCCTCGCCCAGCTCGCCGCCGGCGCCTACGGCACCGGTTGGGCCTACTACGCCACCAATCTCATCGTCACCCTGGTGCTGCTGCTCGCCGCGAACACCAGTTTCGGCGGACTGCCGGTGCTCATGAGCCTGCTCGCCCGCGACCACCGCCTGCCACACCTGTTCGGGCTGCGGACCGAACGGCCGGTCTACCGCTACGGTGTGCTGGCCCTGGCCCTGCTGGCCGCCGTGCTGCTCATCGCCGTCGACGCCGACACCCACCGGCTGATCCCGCTTTTCGCGATCGGCGTGTTCATCGGGTTCACCCTCAGCCAGGCCGGTCTCGTACGGCACTGGGCGACCGAGCAACCCGATGGATGGCTGCGCCGCGCGTTCATCAACGGCACCGGCGCACTGCTCACCACGCTGGCCGGTGTCATCCTCCTCACCACGAAGTTCCTGGAGGGCGCCTGGGTGGTCGTCATCGCGGTACCGCTGATGATGCTGCTGTTCAACCGCATCGAGCGCTACTACACGGCCGTCGGGGAGGAACTGGGGCTCGGCCGCATCCCGGATCCCCCGGACCGGCGGACCGAGAGCCTGGTGATCGTCCCGCTCGGCGAGGTGAGCAAGCTCGCCCGGCACGCCATCGCCGCCGCCCTCGCCCTGGGCGACGAGGTGGTCGCGGTGGCCGTCCACGGGGACCCGGACAAGACCCGCGCCCTGCAGGAGGCATGGGACCGCTGGAATCCGGGCGTACGCCTCGACGTCATCGACAGCCCGCACCGCTCCCTGGTCCAGCCGATCGTCGACTACGTGCAGCGCGTCGCCCAGGACGGACGGCAGATCGCCGTCCTGATCCCCGAGGTGGAACCCCGTCACCGCCGCTACGAGATCCTCCAGAACCAGCGTGGCCTGCTGCTCGCCACCGTTCTGCGGGCCCGCACCGATGTGGTGGTGTGCATGCTGCCGTACCGGCTGCGTGTGTGAGGAACGCTCCCGCGCGTCGATCGAAGGGGGGTTCGTTTTCGGGCAGTCAACCTCACGTCCCGGTTACGGAACCCTCAACCTCTGGTGTCGAAGCGGTAAGGGGACGACGATGGGTACATGACTCTGGCCCAGCGCGCCCTGGAAAGACTCGACGCCTGGCCCGACCTCACGGCAGGTCCGGCCAGTTGCGGCGTCGGGCGGGCGCTCCGCTCCCAGTACAGCGAGATCGTCCATTTCCATACCGACCACGAGGCGGACCTGCATCTCACCAATCGTGCCATCGAGCGCATCCACGGCGACCTCGCTGATTCGACCGCCATCCGCATGGTGCCCGGTTCACGATGGGTGACGGTGCACCTGGACTGCGACGCCGACGTGGATCTGCTGCTGAGCCTGGTCAGCGTGGCGCTCAAGGCGCACCAGACGCCTCCGGCCGGAAACCCGCCCGCGGCCTGCAA
Organism: Streptomyces sp. NPDC001156; assembly: GCF_053598275.1. Classification (NCBI taxonomy): domain Bacteria; kingdom Bacillati; phylum Actinomycetota; class Actinomycetes; order Kitasatosporales; family Streptomycetaceae; genus Streptomyces; species Streptomyces sp. NPDC001156. The sequence continues at coordinate 31,433 of NZ_JBSFJX010000055.1, forward strand.
CTTCCGTCGCGTCACGGTGCTTCCGCGCGGCCGTCAGGGCGCCGGTCGCTGAGAGGCGAACGCCTCGAACACGCGGACGCGGGTGCCGTCACGGCGAAGTCGCCGGGCGTCCCGGGCCCGCCACCGCGCAGGTGATCAACGGCTGATGCCCGCCTCGTTCGGGAGGGGCGCGGCCGGGTCGGCGAACAACGTGACCCGGAAGACGCCGTCCCAGGTGTGCCCGCAGTCAGGCGGAAGAAGGTGAACGCCCAGGCACGGGAGCTGCGATCGGCCGTCGTCACTCGGGACCGTGCACGCCTCGGCTCTTGGCGGCGCGCCGGCGGGACGCGTCGATTTCCGCATAGGCATGGTCGCGTCCTTCCCAGTGGGACCCCTCGACCGACTTGCCCGGCTCCAGGTCCATGTAGACCTCGAAGAAGTGGGTGATCTCCCTTTGGTCGAACAGCGGGACGTCGTCGATGTCCTGCACGGCCGCGTAGCGCGGGTCGTGCGCCGGGACGCAGAGGACCTTCTCGTCGGGGCCCTTCTCGTCCCTCATCACGAACATGCCGACGGCGCGGCACTCGATCACACAGCCGGGAAAGGCGGGGTCGCCGACCAGGACAAGTGCGTCTGGGGGTCCCCCGCACGGAGTGTGAAGGAGGGTCACCGTCGCCGCCGAGCGTGTGGTCGATGCAGTCGTAGTCGGCGGGGGTACCTGGTGGAGGTGAACAGCATGCGGTCCAGGCGCAGGCGGTGCAGTTCGTGGCCATTCGGGGATCTCCACGGTCACGTCGAACTCCACGGCGGCCTCCTTGCCTGGTCGGTCCGCGGGCCGGGCGGTCCGGCGGCTGTCATGGAGGCGGGCACGGGGTCCATGGGACAGCCCGCCGCACACGGATGCGCCCTTTCGGTGTGCTCCGCCCCGCCCCGGGCCGACCTGCCGGGGTGCCTGGCCCGGCTCTGCGGGAGACGCCCCGGACAGAGGGTGAGACGGTGTAAAGAGCCGGACGTCGGGTACCCGCGAGCGCCGGACGACGACACAGGACGGAGCGGGTATATCGACGGCGCCACCGATCCGGGAGGAGGAACGGGAGTGCCGCGGATGGCAGAGGATGAGGCGCGGCGGCGGTTCGCCGGAGCCCGCGTCGCGCGGCTGGCGACGGTGGACCCCGTGGGGCGCCCCCACCTCGTACCGGTGGTGTTCGCCCACCACGGTGACGACGGGATCGTCATGGCCGTCGACCGGAAACCGAAGAGCTCCCAGCGGCTGCGGCGGCTGAGCAATATCGCGGCCCGCCCGGCCGTGTGCCTGCTGGCGGACGCGTACGACGAGGACTGGGACCGGCTGTGGTGGGTGCGAGCGGACGGGGACGCCCGCACCGTGCGGCCCGAGGCGACAGCCCAGGAGGACCGCGACGAGTACCGGGCCGCCCTGGCACATCTGGTCCGGAAGTACCCGCAGTACCGGGACAACCCGCCCGACGGACCAGTGATCGCGGTCGCCGTCCGCCGCTGGAGCGGCTGGCGCGCCGCTTCCGACCCCCAGGCGGACGGAGGGCAGGGCGGGGCACGTACTCCGACGAGACGATCCGGGAGGTTCCCATGACCAGGCAGATACGTGACGTGATGTCCCGGGGCGCGGTCGCCGTCGAGCCGATGACCTCCGTGGCGCGGGCGGCCCACCTGATGCGGGACCAGGATGTCGGCGACGTCCTCGTGACCTACGACAGCGATCTGTTCGGGGTGCTCACCGACCGGGACATCGTGATCCGGACGATCGCCGAGGACCGCGATCCGCACTCCACGACCGTGGGGGCCGTGTGCACCCGTCCGCCCGTGGTGACCCTGACCCCCGAGGACACCACCGACCATGCGGCCGAGTTGATGAGCAGGTACGCGGTGCGCAGGCTCCCGGTGGTCGAGAGCGGCGGCTGCCCGGTCGGCATCGTCAGCCTGGGCGACCTCGCCGCCATGGAGGAACCCGATTCGGCGCTCGCGGACATCTGCAACGCCGACCCGAACCGCTGAGGCGGGACAGGCCCGTACCGCCTCAGCGGGGCCGTCAGGACCGGGTGCCGCACTCCTGCCCCCGCGCACCGGGCCCGTTGACCGCTACGGTCGCGGCCCTGCATGCCGGTGGTGTGGCGGCTCCCCGTTCACAGCGGTGTGTGGCCGGCCGTCACGAGGTAGGTGCCGTAGACCACGGAGACCATGACGAGGGCGGCACCGGGCAGCACGGCGTTCCTGGGCCGGACTCTCCAGCTCCGGGCGAAGGCGAGCGCCAGAGGGATCAGAAGGGGGAAGGCAGGCAGCAGGAAGCGCGGCTTCGACGCGAACGGGCCGGATCCGCCGACCGTGATCAGCAGGAGCGTGCCCGCGTACACGACCAGCGCCAGGGGGACCCGCTCGACGCACAGCAGACAGAACAGCAGTACGGCCGCGGCGACGACGATCAGCGCCAGCGGGTAGGTGACCCGGCCGCCGTGCAGCAACAGCGCCTTGACGAAGCGCAGCGAACCGAGGCCGAAGTCGAAGCGGGAGTCCCAGGCCCGCTGCACCGTGAAGTAGCCGCCGAACAGGTCGCCCGTGTGGTCCCCGACCCACAGCACGAAGCCCACCCAGCCGAGCGGGGCGATCGCGGCGCCGATCCACAATCCGAGCGGAACCCGGCCGCGCCGCTTGACGATCTCCTGCACCGCCACCACACCCACCGCGGCGGCCACCGCGAACCCGGTGGGCCGGGACAGGCCCGCAAGCGCGGCCAGGGTGCCCGCCCACAGCCACCGGCCCGTCAGGACGGCGTACAAGGACCAGGCGGCCAGCGCGGTGAGCAGGGACTCCGTATAGGCGATCCCGAGGACGACGGAGCACGGCAGTGCCGCCCAGACGCCGACGAGCGCGGTTCCGACCGCTCGTCCGTACAGATGACGGCCGATCGCGTAGATGCCGTACGCGGCCGCTCCGGCGGCACTCCACGCGACCAACAAGGCGGCGGCGCCCGGGGAGAGCAGGAGGACGGTGGACAGGGCCCGGATGAGTCCCGGGTAGAGCGGGAAGAACGCCCAGTCCCGCTGGACGGCACCGGTGGCGGCGATGACATGGACGTGGGTGCCGTAGCCGTACTCGGCGATGTGCAGGTACCAGCGTGAATCCCACGAATGAGCCAAGCCCTTGAACAGCGGTTGACCGGCGAGGTGGTTCGCCAGGGCGATCGCGCCGATCCCGGCTAGACGGATGGCGGCGAACAGGGCGAGGGCCTGGGCGGCACCGGGCATGAGCCGGTTCGGCAAGGGCAGGCGGACGCGAGGGGCTGCGCCCCCGGCGCGCTCGGTGACAGGGGCGGGCGGAATTGCGCTCACACCTTGACCCTGTGATACCGGCGTGCGGTCCGCAACGTGAGGTTTAGCCATGGATGGGTCATATACCACTGCTGTACGAGAATCAGGCGTGAGTCAGTACTGAACGGGGTGAAACATGCCTGGTCACGAGGGGGGAACGGGGTCACGCAGGGGGAAGTCCGGCGCCCTCGGGGGTCAGGCGGTGCACACCGGCGACTCGCCCAGTGGTGGTCTGTGGAGGTGGAGGCCGTGTGCATTGCTGTCGAACAGCGTGAACCCGGGGCGACCGGGGGGCGGCTGGACGGGCGGTTCGTCCGGGGGACCTCGCCGATCACCCTAGAGTGGGCCGGGTGACGGACAACAGCAGGCCGGTCGCCGTATTCGATCTCGACAACACCCTCGCCGACACCGCGCACAGGCAGCGCTTCCTGGAGGCGCAACCGCGGGACTGGGCGGCGTTCTTCGCGGCCGCGCCGCAGGACCCTCCGCTGGCCGAGGGCGTCGCGCTGGCCCGGGAGACCGCCGAGTCGTGCGAGATCGTCTATCTGACCGGGCGGCCCGCGCGCTACCGGAACGACACCCTTGAGTGGCTCACCACCCACGGCCTGCCCGAGGGGCGCCTGTACATGCGGCCGGACACCGACCGCAGGCCCGCCCGCTTCACCAAGCTGGAGATTCTGCACGAGCTGGCCCGTGGCAGTGAGATCCGCATGCTCGTGGACGACGACGAACTGGTCTGCCACGACGCGGAACGGGCGGGCTTCCCCGTCGTACGCGCGCGCTGGGGAACCCCTTCCGTCGCGCTCAAGGACGCGCAGGAGCGGCAGGGGCGCACCTGACGGGTCCCGCTACTCGCCGCCCTCGATGCGGAAGCCCACCTTCAGGCCGACCTGGTAGTGCTCGATCTCGCCGTTCTCGATACGGCCCCTGACCTGAGTGACCTCGAACCAGTCCAGGTTGCGCAGGGTCTGTGAGGCACGGGCGATCGCATTGCGAACGGCCTGGTCGACGCCCTCGGGCGAGCTGCCGACGATCTCGGTGACCCGGTAGGTGTGGTCGGTCATGCGGGTGCTCCTCTCCGCGTGGCGGCTGTGTCACACGTCACTCCACCGTGCCGTACGATGCGGCGGATCGCGAGACATGGGGTCGTGCAGGGGGCCACGGACGGTGCGTAGAACCGTTCAAGGCGCCCGTGGCGAACGCGCCGGGAGGGGCGGATCCCGCTTGGGCAGCGGGATCCGCCCCTCCCGGCGCAACACCCGGATACGCGCCGGCGGCAGACCGCGCGCCCGTCACCGGGCGACGCACGAGCCGGCGTCATCCGGGACCGGCCCGGTCAGCGCGCCACGCTCAGCGACAGCGCGAACCTCCCCTCCGCGTCCGTCCACCAGTGGGTCAACGCCAGCCCCGTTGCGGCGAGTTCGCGACGCACACCGTCTTTTCGGAATTTGGCCGACACCTCGGTGCGCAGTTCCTCGCCGCGCATGAAGTCCACGGCCAGGTCGAGGGCGGGGACCTTCACGGTCTGCGCCCTGAGCGCCCGTAGCCGCATCTCGATCCACTCGTTCTCGGGGTCCCACAGGGCCACATGGGCGAACGTGCCGGGGTCGAAGTCGGCCCCCAGCTCACGGTTGACGACGGTCAGCACGTTCTTGTTGAACTCGGCGGTCACCCCGGCCGCGTCGTCGTACGCCGCCACCAGCACCGACTCGTCCTTGACCAGGTCGGTGCCGAGCAGCAGCGCGTCTGCGGGCGCTAGGAGCGAGCGTACGGACGTCAGGAACGCCGCCCGCTCGTCCGGCACCAGGTTGCCGATCGTGCCGCCCAGGAACGCCACCAGGCGCGGCCCAGGTGTGTCCGGCAGCTCCAGGCCGGCGGTGAAGTCGGCGATGAGCGCGTGGACGTTCAGCCCGGGCCGCTCGGCGATCAGCGCATGGCCGGCCTGGGTGAGCGCGCTCTCGCTCACATCGACCGGCACATAGGTGTCGAGGCCGGTCAGCGCGTCCAGCAGGTACCGGGTCTTCTCGGAGGAGCCGGAGCCCAGCTCCACCAGCGTGCGGGCGCCGGTCGCGGACGCGATCTCCCCGGCGCGGGCGATCAGGATCTCCCGCTCGGCGCGCGTGGGGTAGTACTCGGGCAGTTCGGTGATTTTTTCGAACAGGTTGCTGCCGTGAGCGTCGTAGAACCACTTCGGCGGCAGTGTCTTGGGCATGTGGGTGAGGCCGTGGAGCACATCGGCGCGCAGCGCGGCGTCCGTGGCGTCCTCGGGAAGGGTGCGGGTGAGATGGAACGGGCTCACGTGCTCGGCTCCTCGCGTGGTACGGATGCCATGTCGTCGCGGAGATCCTTGAGGGGGGTGAGCAGGACGTCGGTGCGCGTGGCCGCGAGCAGTGTGCGGTCGGGCACCTCCTGCCATTGGGGGTCGTCGTCGTAGGGCTCGGAGGCCACGACGGTGCGGCCGGGCTCGGCCAGGTACCAGAGCGTGTCCCCCCACGCGGTGGCGGCGATCGTCTCCCCGTTGGTGAGCAGCAGGTTGAGCCGGGAGCCGGGGGCCGCCTCGCCGATCTCCAGCACGGTGTCGGCCAGCGCCTGTCCCGCCTCGTCGCCGGTGCGCAGCCGGTTCAGTACGAGCGCCCAGACCAGCGCCGAGTCGGTTCGCGCCTCCAGCGACAGCAACTCGGCGGGCGGCAGGGTGCGGGTGAGGTCCGCGACCGAACGGGGCCAGTCGGTGACGGCTCCGTTGTGGCTGAACAGCCACCGGCCCGCGGCGAACGGGGCGGCGGCGGCCTCCCCTGCGGCACACCCTTCGGTGGCGTCGCGCACGGCGGCCAGGAACGCGCCGGAGCGCACGACCCGCGCCAGATCGGCGAAGGACGGGTCGCTCCAGATGGGTCCCATCCGGCGGTACCGGGCCGGTACCGGATCGCCGGCGGCGTACCAACCGACCCCGAAGCCGTCGGCGTTGACCGTCCCGTAGCGCTGCCTGCGCGGCGCCCACGACTGCCGGTAGAGGCTGTGCCCAGGCTCCATGAGGATCCGGCCGAGGGGCTCCTCGGCTCCGAGAAAAGCAAGATGACGGCACATCAGACATCCCTCGCCGTACGGAATCCGGAGAAGATCTGCCGCCGGATCGGATAGTCCCAGTTGCGGAACGTGCCGCGGCAGGCCACCTGGTCCACGGCGAACGAACCGCCGCGCAGCACCTTGTACTCGGGCCCGAAGAAGACCTCCGAGTACTCCTTGTACGGGAACGCGGTGAACCCCGGGTACGGCAGGAAGTCGCTCGCCGTCCACTCCCACACGTCGCCGATCAACTGCCGCACGCCGAGCGGTGAGGCGCCCGCCGGGTAGCTGCCGGCCGGCGCCGGACGCAGATGACGCTGGCCGAGGTTGGCGTGCTCGGGTCCCGGGTCGGCGTCCCCCCACGGGTAGCGGCGGGACCGGCCGGTGTCCGGGTCGTGGCGCGCCGCCTTCTCCCACTCCGTCTCGGTGGGCAGCCGGCGCCCCGCCCAGCGCGCATACGCGTCCGCCTCGTACCAGCACACGTGCAGGACGGGCTCGTCGGGCGGCACCACCTCGGTGGTCCCGAAGCGCCGCCGCAGCCACTGCCCGCCCTCGCGCCGCCAGTACAGCGGGGCCTCGAGGTCGTTGGTGCGGATGTGCGCCCACCCCTCAGGGGTCCACCAGCGCTCTTCGCCGTACCCCCCGTCCTCGATGAACGCCTGGTAGGCGGCGTTCGTGACCGGGGTGGCATCGATGTAGAAGCCGGGGACCAGACGCTCGTGCGCGGGCCGTTCGTTGTCCAGTGCCCACGGCTCGGTCGAGGTGCCCATCGTGAACGGGCCGCCGGGCACGAGGACTTCGGAGGGACCGTCGTACGGCGCCACCGGCTCCGGATCGGGTGCGGTGAGCGCCCCCGGCCCGCGGCGGAGCTGATGCGTGATCAGCATCGTCTCGTCGTGCTGCTGTTCGTGCTGGGCGATCATGCCGAAGGCGAAGCCCGCCTCGGTCAGGCGCCGGCCCTCGAACGGCGTGCTCTCCAGCACGTCCAGGGCCCGGCCGCGCACCTCGGCGGCGTACCGCCGGGCCTCCGTGGGCGGCAGCAGCGGGAGCGTGGGCCGCGCGGCGCGCGGGTGCTCGAAGGCGTCGTAGATCCCGTCGATCTCGGGTCGCATGGCCTCGCGTCCCGCGACCGTGCGCAGCAGCCACAGCTCTTCCTGGTTGCCTATGTGCGCGAGGTCCCACACCAGCGGTGACATCAGCGGTGAGTGCTGGGCCATGAGGTCGGGTTCGTCGACGCAGGTGGTCAGGAGCGCCGTACGGTCGCGGGCCGTGGTCAGCGCGTCCAGTACGCGCTCCCGGAGCTTCTCGGAGTCTGTCGGTGACCGCTCGTCGGTCATGTGCGGATGTCCTTCCCGTGGAACCGGGTGTCCTCCCCGCCGGAACGGGTGTCCTTCCCGTGGAACTGGAGCAGCAGATCGTCGGCGGGGCAGCGGCCCCGGGCCACGTAGCGGTCGGTGAACTCCGCGACCAGGCGCCGGACGCGGGCCGTGGCGCCGAGCCGGGGCAGCGCCTCGGCCGCGGCCGCGAAACAGGCGACGGCGGCCTCGTGCAGCTCGGGGTCGCTGAGACCGTCGCGGGCGGCGGCGACCCACAGCGGATTGCACGGAGCCGGAAGTGAACCAGCCCGCTCCGCCAGGGGTTTCACCGTCCGGTAGGCGGTCTCGGCGGCCTGCGGATCGTCGAAGAGCGCGGTCGTCACGGCGAGCGGCACGATCCATCCGTCGTCGCCCGGCTGGGCGTCGATCATGCGAAATTCAAGATGCCCGCGGGGTCGTACCGGAGGAAACAGCGTGGTGAGGTGGTAGTCGAGGTCACTGCGGCCCGGCGGGTCCGCTGACCGGGTCCAGGCCCGGAAACTCATACCGTCCGGCACACGCCAGGGGCCGGTCTCGGCCCGGACGCACATCACGGGCGCGTCCATCACATGCCGGGCCCACGCGACCCTGGGGTCGCCGCCGAGGGGCGGAGCGCTGCTGCGCCCCGGTTCCATGGCGGCCCACACGAACTGCCGCGTCGAGCGCCAGCCCGTGGGCCGGCCGCGTGACAGCGGAGAGTGCGCGAACGCGGCGACCAGCACCGCGCCCAGCTGGTGCGCCAGCCACCAGCGCCGCCCGTGCCCGAGGGGGCCCGGCTCCTCGTATCCGGCGTCCAGGCACACCTGGACGGAGGCGGAGGAGCACATCATGAAACGGCCCTCGGGGCCGGTGCGATCCAGGTACCGCTCCATGGCGTCGTAGCGTGGCTCACGAAGGAAGCGACGTGGAGGGTTCCAGGGATCCTGGCCGTAGCCGCTGAGGCCGATATCGGCCTCGCGCAGCAGCACGCGGACCGCCTCAAGGTCGGCGGAGACGGCCCCTATGCACTCCATCAGGGAGGCGGCCGGAGCTGAGCTGAGCTCCAGCTGGCCGCCGGGTTCGACGGTGAGCGCCGAACTCAGGGGCAGGGACCGCAGTGCGGCGTAGGCCGCTCGTAGACGTTCGGGTGGTACAGGGAGCCACGGTTTCCGCAGCTCGTGGACGAGCCATTCCACCTCGACACCGAGCGAGCGGGGCGGTCCGGTCTTGAAGCAGATGCCGCGGACCAGCGCCTCCACCTCGGCGTCGGTGACGGCGGAGCGGGGCTCCGTACAGTCACTCACCGAATCGGACATGTCGGGATCCTCCTGAGATTCCACCATGCCTTCGACCCGGTGCCTGATCGACCGGGCCGATTTCACTCGTCCCACCCAAGACCTTGGCGTCGATTCGCACAAGGGTGCCCAGTGGGCTTTGCGGTGCCATCGCTTTCTGTTGGTCGGGGCGAAATCGGTTGTTTTCGGGGGCGGGAAACTCTGTTGCGGCGCAGGTCCAGGATCGCTCACCATTCCTGCGTGAGCACGACGGGGGAGACCGGTGGTGGACCGGAGGAGGCCGTGCGCGCTGCGCTCACGGCGCCCACGGGGGTGACGCCGTGAGCGCGCGCCTGCGGGGAATCGCGCAGCAGACGGAGGAGATCGTCGCTGCGGGCGCCTATCGTGCGGAAGGTGGCCATCGCCGCGGCGGTCGAGGCCGCGCGGAGTGGCACGCGTGTGTTCGGACCGGATCCGGTGCGGACACCGCGGCCCAGCACCGTCCCGACGGTCTTCGAGGTGACCGGGGAGAGCAGTCTGAAGGCCGCCCGGCGCCCTGCTGAGCCGTTCGGGTGAGCGGGTGGCCGCGCTGAACTTCGCCTCCGCGCGCAATCCGGGCGGTGGCTGTCTGAACGGCGCGCAGGCCCAGGAGGAGGCCTTGTGCCGGGCCTCCGCGCTGTACGCGTGCGTCCGTGAGGTCAGGGAGTTCTACGACCACCACCGTGCGCAACGTGACCTGTTCTACATGGACCGTGTAGTCCCAGCAGGGGCTATCAAGATCGGGACATAAGCGTCTTCTGGCAGTTCAGAGCGACAATCCAGGGGAGCGGGCGAGGTCTCACACACTCGACTCACGCCCCCAGATCTCACAGTTGTTCGGCGACACCTGGTTCGGCAGGGCGCAGTTCTCTCGTAACGCCTGGTTCGTCGGCGCCCGGTTTACAGTGGCATTCAACAGCCACCGTACGTCTGCGCTAAACCACAGCAGACCTCGGGCATGCCGTGCGGTCATCCCCCGTCGCGGTCATCGCCCACCCCGCGCCCTTCAGCACCAGTGATGACAGTGACTCGGGTGAGAGCCCGCCAGCGGGGCCCCAAGGGTACGGGTGGCTTCGGTGGGGGCGCGCGGATGCCGCGCACCTGACCCTCACCGACGTCGACCTGACCCCCGGCTTCGAGCAGTGCTGAGTGACGGCCGGTAGCGAATCGTCGTTCCCTTCCTGCATCATCCGCCGCAATATCGACTGGGGAGATCAACCGAGCGAGTCTGGCCAACCCGCGAGCACAGAATGGGGAGATTCAAAGGTCCCCATCAACATGAACAACCGCCTCGACGCCGACAACTGCCCGGTCTGTGCGGGGTCCGGGCGCTGTCGCCCGCAGTAACCCTTCATCCATGGGTATGGGGCAGCGTCCAAGGACTGTGGAGCAGCGGCCATTTCCGTGAAGTGGTGGGGATGGCAGCGAAAGCGGTCAACGCTCAGGCTCAGGCAAAGCCAGGCCGGAAAGACCTCTCGGAGGCCAAGCTGGGCTGTGGGGTGTTCCAGAACGACCCGGCACAGGTGGCCGGGGCGTTTCGGGAACTGCTGGCTGAGGGGCGGTTCGAGGAAATCGTCTTCGGCGTGCTGGACCGCACGCCGGGCACGACGACACGGGCCGCGTTCGCACAGGCCTTCGCCGACGTGTGCGTCCCGTGACCTCGCCGCTCAGTTCCAGCCGTACCTTTCCCGCAGCCGGTGCACGACGAGGTTGAACCGCATCCGGTCCAGCGCGCACGCTTCGCGCCGCATTCCGTTCTCGTGCAGTCGCAGCACGCGGTCGACATCCACCCACGAGTCGCGCCCCGACCGGTCCCAGGGCCCGCTGCCTATCGCCACCCACTCCCGGTCGTGGTCGTGCTGCTTGCTGGACAACTGCACGGCGAGCAGCGTGCCGGACGCCTCCCGGGCGACCACGAGGACCGGACGGTCCTTGCCCCGTCCGTCGTTCTCCTCGAACGGCACCCAGGTCCAGACGATTTCCCCGGGGTCGGGGTCGCCGTCGTGCGCGGGGGAGTACTCGGTCCTCACCCGTCCCACCTGACGGGGGTCGGCCTCGGTGGTCGCGAAGGGGCCGTAGCGACCGGGGATGTCTTCGTCGGCAAAGGCAGTCACGCGGCACACGTTAGAGCCTCGCCGCGGACGCCCGGTGAGGGGGTCCGCGAACGTGACGCCGTGTCAGTTCGCTGTCTACGGCTGCGGCGGGTTGTCCCGGTCCTGCGGGGGCCGCATCTGGTCCCTGAGGGCGTCGGGGCCCTTGTCCACCTGACCGCCGGTCATGCCCCGGGTCTTGTCCTCGGCGATGCGGTCGGCCTTTTCGGCGCCCTCGCCCATGTGTTCCCCGTGGCCCGTCAGGATCCGCTTGAGCTTGTCCATCACGGACATGGTGGCCTCCTTGCGGGTTTTCCCAGGTCTTCCTGGGTCTTCCCCCTTCCTTCAGCATCGGCGTCCCCCGCCGGGGCCGCATCCGCTGCGGCCGGGGCGGGGCCGTCGCCCTTGTGGCGCCCGGTCGCCCGAACCGGTCCGGCCGGTCCGGTGGCACACGCAGGCCGCATCATCGCGAGCGGTGTCCTGATCGCCAAGGGCCGCAAGCCGCGGCCCGGACGGTCGGCGGGGCGGCCGGAAGCCGCGCCGCCGACCGCGAACGTAAAGAGCGGCCGGATCAGAAACCGATCTCGTGCAGTCCCGCGATGCCGCCGGCGAGCGCCGCGCGGGTCTTCCTGGTGAACTCGTCGATGAGGACTTCGTTCGCGTCGTCCTCGAGCGCGCGAAGCGTCTGCTCGGCCACCTCGTCCGCACTCAGCTTCGGGGCGTCCACTCCCGCGCTGAGGTCCGTGTCGACGAAGGCGCAGTGCACGCCCAGCACCTGGGTTCCCTGCTTGCGCAGACCCTGGCGGAGCGCGTTGGTCAGCGACCACTGCGCCGCCTTGGAGGCCGAATATCCGGGTGCCCCCTCGATCGCCCACCAGGAGGCCGCGGACAGCACGTTCACCAGCGCTCCGCCCCCGCGCGCCGCGAGGACCGGAGCGAAGGCGCGGGAGACCGACCAGGTGCCGTAGAAGTTGACCTCCATCGCACGGCGGGCGCCGTCGAGGTCGCCGTCCAGGAGGCGGGTACCGCCACTGGTCTGACCGGCGTTGTTGATCACGATCGTGACGTCCTGGGCGGCCTCGGCCGCCGCCGCGACCTCCCGGGGGTCGGTCACGTCCAGCCGCAGCGGTGTCAGCCGGGGGTCGGTCACGGTCTCCGGGTTGCGCACCGCCGCGTACACCTTGGCGGCGCCGCGGTCCAGAAGGGCCTGGCTCAGAGCCGCGCCTATACCGCGGTTCGCGCCCGTGACCAGGGCTGTCTGTCCGTTGATGCGCATGGGTCGCCTCCCGGCTCAGAGCCAGGACGCCATGAGCCCTGGCTGAATTGGTTCTTCCAAGCTAGCACGTGGATTGGATTCTCCAAGTCATGTAGGTTGGTCACCATGGCCAGAGCGAAGCGACCTGAGATCACTCCGGACCAGCCCGTCTGCTCCATCGAGCGGAGCCTGGGCCTCCTCGGGGACCGTTGGACCCTGCTCGTCATTCGCGAGGCCATGGGGGGCGTGACCCGGTTCAGCGACTTCCGCGACGCCCTGGGCATTGCCACCGACCTGCTCACGCAGCGCCTCGCGGCGCTGGTGGAGGGCGGTGTGATGGAGCGTCGCACCTATCAGGAGCCGGGGCGCCGGGCCCGGTTCGACTACCACCTGACGCCGGCCGGGCGTGAGTTGCTGGTGGTGCTCGGCGCGATCCAGCAATGGGGGGACCGGCACCGTCCGCCCGTGAGCGGACCCAGTGCCCTGCGTCGCAGCCGCAGCACGCTGCGGCCCTTGGGTGTCGCATTCGTGGACGATCATGGCGAGGCCGTCGAGCTCGACGATGTGGAGTTCGTGCTCAAAGACGGCCGTGGCGCCCCTGCACCTGCGGAGGGCGGGGCGCTGTCCGGTTGACCGGGCGCCGCCCATGTTCGGGCGGGGTCGGTGGCGACAGCGCACGGAGCCGTCGGGCTCGGGTCCCGTAGCGCCGATTTCGAGTCTCTGCGGTTCCGGTCGAGTGGTGTCCGGTGAGGATGCCGAGGGAGCTTGACGAATCCAAGTAGACTGGTCATATTAGTTTCAAGTAGACCGGCCATATTGATGCGGCAGAACGAGGTGACACCCCATGGCGCGAGCGTCCAAGCGCGAGCAGATCGCGCAGGCGGCCCTTGAGCAGTTCCACCTGCGTGGCTTCCATGCGACCGGCATCAACGACATCACCGCGGCCGCCGGAGCCCCGAAGGGGTCGTTCTACAACCACTTCTCCAGCAAGGAGGAGAGCGCGCTGGAGGCGCTGGACCGCTACGGCGCCGGGCTGCGGTTCGACATCCTCACCGCACCCGGGCGATCCCCCCTTGAGCGGTTGCGGGCGCACTTCGACCTCCTCCGGCGGCTCGTCGTCGACAGCGGGTTCTCGCAAGGGTGTCTCGTGGGCAACTTCGCGGCCGAGGTCGCCGATCACAACGAAGTGATCAGGGCCGCGGTGCGGCGGGGTTTCGACGAATGGGCCGCCCTGATCGCCCAGGTGCTGGCCGAAGCGCGGGAAGCGGGAGAAGTCTCTGCCGGCCTCGATGCCGACGACGCCGCGCGGTTCACCCTCAGCGCCTGGGAGGGCACGCTGCTCGTCGCCCGCGCCGACAAGTCCTCCGTTCCCTTCGACAGCTTCTTCCACATGGTCTTCGGCGTCGTCCTGCACTGAGTGCCGAGCGCCGGCGGCCCCCTCACATCCACTGTTCGGTTCACGGGACCGACAGGCTATTCAGGAGTATCGACATGTCCACTTATCGAGCCTTCGAGGCCACCGGTGTCCACCAACTGCGGTTGGTGGAACGTGAACTGGTGGAGCCCACACCCGGGCACGTCCGGCTGCGGGTGGAGGCGTGCGGCGTCTGCCACACCGACGTGCTGGCGGTAGAGGGCCTGCGCCCCGACCCCTCGCAGCCGCTCGTGCCCGGACACGAGATCGTCGGGGTGATCGACGCGGTGGGCCCCGGCGTCAGCGCCTGGCGGCCTGGCGACCGGGTCGGCGTCGGGTTCCTCGGCGGCCAGTGCTGGGAGTGCGAGCCGTGCCGCCGCGGCGACTTCGTCAACTGCGTCAACCAGGCACAGACCGGAACCACCGTCGACGGCGGCTACGCCGAGGTGGTCTACGCACGAGCCAGCGGCCTCGTCCGGATCCCCGACGGCCTGACCGCCGCCGAGGCCGCGCCGCTGCTGTGCGCGGGCCTGACCACGTTCATCGCCCTCCAGCAGAAGGCCACCCGGGCGGGCAGCCTGGTGGCCGTGCAGGGCATCGGCGGACTGGGGCACCTGGCCCTGCAGTACGCCCGCAGTCTCGGGTACCGCGTCGCCGCCATCGCGCGCGGGACCGACAAGGAGAAGCTGGCACGGGAACTGGGCGCCCACGAGTACATCGACAGCACCCGTGAGGACCCCGCCGCGGCCCTGCGGAACCTGGGCGGCGCGGCGCTCGTCGTCGCCACCGCGTCGAGCGGCGCCTCCATGAGCCCCCTGGTCGACGGCCTCGCGCCGGGTGGAAAGCTGGTCGTGGTCGGCGCCGCACCCGACCCCATCTCGGTGTCCACGCCCAGCCTGATCTTCGGCACGCGCAGCATCACCGGCAGCCTCACCGGGTCGTCCATCGAGAACGAGGACAACCTCGCCTACTGCCTGGCGCAGGACATCCGGCCGATGGCGGAGACACTGCCGTTCGAGCGGGCGATGGACGCCTACGAGCGGATGCTCTCCGGAGACGCCCGCTTCCGCATGGTCCTCGACATGGCTTCCTGAGACGCCCGGTCCACCGGCGGCGATGCGGCCGGTGCCGAGGCCGCCCGGCGATGGCCGAGCGCGGCCGGATGTTCTGGGCGGCCCCGGTCTCCGGGGCCGTCAGAGTCTGTAGGGGTCGCTGTCGGGCAGCCAGGCGTCCGGGGCGTGGATGCCCAGATCGCCGACCCCCTCGGTCAGGGCGTCCACCACGGCCAGGACCGATGTGCGCTGCTCGCCGCCGCGCCACACCAGCGACCACGTCCAGTAGACCTTCGGGCCGACCAGGGGGCGCGCTACCAGGTCGGGCGGCAGGGAAGTGGTCTGGCCCTTCGGGGAGTTGATCACGGGACGGCGGCAGCGGCGCACATGGTCGAAGAAGGCGGGACCGGTGATGCCGCCGTCGGTGATGGGGACGGCCCGGGCACCTGTGTCCTCGCACAGTTCCTCGGCGAATACGTTCCAGGACGCCCAGGACGTGGTGTCCGCGTCGATCAGAACCGCCGTGTCCCGGACCCGTACATCGCCCTCTGCGGCACCGGCGGCCACGGCGTACAGCCGGTCCGCGCCGATGAGCCGGGCCTTGAGACCCAGGCGCTCCAGATCCTCGTGGCGTATCCAGCACACGGCGATGTCGAGGCTGCCGTCAGCGACCCTGGCGGCCTGGGTGTGCGAGGGTGCGACCCACGCGTCAAGGTGCACTTGGGCCACGGAGGCGGTACGGGTGGTCAAGTCCGGGGGCAGCCAGTTGACGTAACCGAGCCGTACCGCCTCCGAGCCGGCGAGGAGACCGGCACGCCGCTTGAGGTCGTCCGCCCGCTCCACCAGGGCGCGGGTGTGCGGCAGGAGGGCCGACCCGGCCGCGGTCAGCGACACCGAACGGCGGTCACGGTCGAAGAGCTTCACACCGAGGTCGCGTTCCAGCGCCTTGATCTGCTGTGACAGCGAAGGACCGGCGATCAGCAGCCGCTCGGCGGCCCGGCCGAAGTTCAGCTCCTCGGCGACCGCGAGGAAGTACCGCAGTTGGCGCAGTTCCACGCTCGCCATGCTACGGCGCTGAGAGGTTGCGCCTTCCAGCAGCGAGACGGCCGGTCGTGGCGCCGTTCGCGGCTGCGGGGACACGATGGGCTCGTGACCATGCCTCGGCACCCCCGGTCCCACGGGGGCCTGCCCACCCCCTTTGGAGAGCGATGAGCATGCGTGAGTTCCTGGTCGAGATCACCACCACGGTTCCCGAGGGCACCAGCCAGGAAGAGGTCGACCGACGGCGCGCGGCCGAAGCCGAGCGCGCGAGGGAACTCGCCGCCACCGGCCACCTCGTGCGGCTGTGGCGCCCGGTCGGCGAGATGCGCAGCTACGGGATCTGGCGTGCCGCCGACGAGGCACAACTGCACGAGAAGGTGCTCGGCACGCTGCCGCTGAATCCGTGGATGACCTTCACCGTCACGCCGCTCGAATCCCACCCCAACGATCCTGGCCGGACCGGCTCGGCGTCCTGACCCCGAAGCCCCGCCCCCTCACGCCCCCGGTGGCGAAGGCCGGCGACGCCTGCGGATCCACGCTCCCCGGACCACCTCCAGAGGACTCCCTCATGAGTGCGCGCACCCAGCGCCCTTCAGCCACCGGAACGAACATCCCCGTGAACTCACCCTGGGCGCACGTCGCCAGGGCGGCCGCCGCACTCGCGGCCGGTATGGGAGTCGGCCGGTTCGTCTACACGCCGATCCTTCCTCTCATGCACGCCCAGGCCGGGCTGTCCGCGAGCGCGGGCGCGAACCTGGCCACCGCCAACTACGCCGGCTATCTCATCGGTGCCCTGATGGGCATCCTCGCGCCCGCGCTGATCCGCTCACCCCTCGCCCTGCGGGCCTGCCTGGTCGCTCTGACCCTCACCCTGGCCGGGATGCCCGCGACGCACAGCACGGCCGTGTGGCTCGTACTGCGGCTGCTGGCCGGGATCGCCAGCGCCCTGATCTTCGTCATCGCGGCGAACTCCCTCCTCAGCCACCTCGGCGAGCACCCCGCCCATCTGCCCGGCTGGGCGTTCGGCGGAGTCGGCGCGGGTATCGCGCTGTCCGGGCTGCTGGTTCTCGTACTGCGCACCGCCGCCGACTGGCAGGCCGCCTGGTGGGCCTCGGCCGCGCTCTGCGCCGCACTCGCCGCCGTCTCCTGGGACCTGCGTCCCGAGCAGACGCCCCCGTCCGTCGAAGGTGCCACGGCCCGGCGTCCCAGGACGTCCACCCACCGCTGGTTCGGTGCGCTGTTCGTCAGCTACACGCTCGAAGGCGTCGGCTACATCGTGGCGGGCACCTTCCTCGTCGCCGCGATCGGGCAGAACTCACCGGGCTGGGTCGGCGCCGGCGCCTGGGTGCTGGTCGGTCTCGCCGCCGTGCCGTCAGCGGCCCTGTGGGCCCGGCTGGGGCGCCGCTGGTCGCGCCCCGACCTGCTGCTGGCCGCACTCCTCGTCCAGGCGGTCGGTATCGCGCTGCCCGCGGTGCTCGGGTCGGTGGCGGCCGCGCTGGTCTCCGGGCTGCTGTTCGGCGCCACCTTCATCGGTGTCAGCACCCTCGCGCTGGCGACGGGCGACCAGCTGCGGTATCCGCGGTCCGTCGCCCTGCTGACCACCGGGTACTCGGTGGGCCAGATCCTCGGTCCGCTGGTCGTCGCCCCGCTGCTCCAGCACGGTTACCAGCGGGCCCTGCTACTGGCCGCTGCCGTGGTCCTCGCCGCCGCCCTCGCGTCGGGAGTGCTCCGGATCGGATTCCCGCACCCCACGGCGGGCGTACGGCACGGTGGTTCCAAGCACCCGTCGACAGCCGTCGAGGCCGCTCCGGCCTCGACGGACCGCACCTGAGCCGGTCGCGTTAGGGTCGGGCTGACGGGGCCGGCGCTCAGCGTCGCGCTGCCACCAAGTCCGAGACGTGGAGCCACGCATGACCATCGCACGGGACCTGCTCATCGTCGCCCTGGACGCTGCCCCGGGCCGTCCTGCCGAACCGGGTGACCTGTCGCTTTCGCTCGCGGGGGCGGAGTTGCTCGACCTCATGGACGCCCGTGCCGTTTCGCTGGACGGGGACCTGCTCGTCCCGGCCGACCCGCCGGTGACGGACGACCGCATGCTGCAGGAGGCCGCGTCGTCACTCGTCCGGCAGAGCCCGTACGAGTCGGTCGAGGACTGGCTGTGGCGCCGAGGGCGCGGTCTGTCCTCGGCGTATCTGGCCGCCTTCGAGGAGGAGGGGCTGTTCGCCCGGCAGCGCCGTCGCTGGCTGCCGTCCTGGACCGGTGAGGCGGTGCTGATCGACTCGCCCGCCCGGCGGGAGGCGACGGACCGCTGGGCCGCCGGGGAGCCCGTACTGGCCACGCTCGCCGCGACCGCGGGGATCCGTGAGATGCCGGCCGACGGACTCCCGGATGACACCGACGAGGCGGTGACGACGGTACTGGGCGCCGTCGACGACGCGGTGACGGAACTGACGGCCGTACGGCAGCGGCGGGACATAGAGAAGGCGGCCTTCGACAACATATGGCGGGGGCAGTGACGGGTGTGCCGTGCGGCCCCTGGATGCGCGGGGCGAGGTGACGCGTGTGCGGTGCGGCGCGAGGGCAGTGACGGGTGTGCCGAGCGGCGCCTGGACGCGCGGGGCGAGGTGATGCGCTTGGCGTGCGGCGCGGGGGATGTGCGGGGCGAGTGACGCGTGTGCCGTGCGGCGTACGTGAGGTGCGAGGCCGTTGCGCGTGAGGGACTGGGCTGCCGTATGGTGCGGGGCCGCTGCGTGCGGCGGACGGACTACGGGATTTTGCGGGTCGTCCCCGGAATCGAGAGGAGCTCGGTGTGCGTCGTAGACAGCCGCCGGTGCCCGGTGGGCGGCTCACCGGGATGCGCGAGGCCGTTGCGCGGGAGTGATCAGGCTGCCGTGTGGTGCGGGCCGTGGCGGGCGGCGGGCAGACTGCGGGTCGCGCTGCTGGTCATCCGAATCCGGTCCAGGCACAGGAGATGTGCGAGGCCGTTGCGCGCGGCGGGCGGCCCGTGGTTATGCGGGGCGTGTGCGGCGGTCGGCCGCCGGAGTCCGGCCGACCGCCCCCGGCGTTCAGAAAGGCTCGGCGTCGAGGGGGCGGCACAGGTTGGCCTTGACCTCCCTCGTGTGCTGGTCGGCGAGTACCTCGACCCGGTCGTCGGCCAGGGCCTGAACGGTCTGCTCGGCGACGTCCTCGGCGCTGAGCTTGGGCATGTCCACCCAGGAGGACAGGTCCGTCTCCACGAATCCGGCGTGCACTGCGACGACCAGGGTGCCCTGGTCCCGCAGCCCCTCGCGCAGCGCACCGGTCAGCGACCACTCGGCCGCCTTGGACGCCGCGTACCCGGGCCATCCGGGCCGGGGGAGCCAGGACGCCACCGACAGCATGTTCACCAGGGCGCCGCCCCCGTTCCTGGCCAGAACCGGGGCGAAGGCGCGGGCGATGGCCCAGGTGCCGAAGAAGTTGACCTCGAGCGCCTGGCGGGCCCCGTCGAAGGGGCCTTCGATGAGCTTGGTCTCCCAGCCGCCCACACCGGCGTTGTTGATCACGATCGTCACGTCGCCCGCTGTGCCGGCGGCCGCGGCGACCTCATCGTGATCGGTGACGTCCAGACGCAGCGGCGTGACATCGGCATCGGTCACGCTTTCGGGGTCCCGCGCGGCGGCGTAGACCTTGACCGCCCCGTGGTCGAGCAGCACACGTGCGAATGCTCTGCCGATGCCGCGGTTGGCGCCCGTGACGAGAGCCACCGATCCCTTGATGTCCATCGCTCGCCCTCCGCCCTCTTTTTCCGTCGTGTGCAGGGGCGGGCACCCGGCGCGTGAACGGGGCGCAACCCCTCACGACTCACCATCGCCCTCGGAGCCAAGGCCCGCATCCGCGAGGGCTTCTGACTCCCGTCCACGCCGCTGGGGCAGGCGTCTCAGTGGTCGGTGATGACCCGGGACACGTGGTACTGCCGGATCCGCCACGCGTCGTTCTCGCGCTGGAGTACCAGCGACATATGGACCGCCGCCTCCCAGCCGTGCGGGTCCTTGAAGGTCACGTCCGCGAAGCCGCCGGCCGCCTGATCGCCGATGGTGTACGTGCTCAGGACGGTGACGTCGGCCGAGCGGTCGTCCGCTACCGCGTCGTAGTAGGCGCGCACCGCGTCGCGCCCGGACGTGACCTCGGGGCCGAACCCCTGGAAGAGCGCATCGTCCTTGAATCCTCCCCCAGCTGAAGCAGGGGATTCCTGGCTCACGTTGGCTGCGGGTCAGCGACCAGCAGCTCTTACACGATCAACACCAGCCGGGTTGAAACCAGCCCGGTTTTGTACGGC